>NZ_JBHYMF010000058.1:0-22429 GCF_042742855.1 Streptomyces sp. NPDC058877
AGCGGGTCCGGGGTTCGAGTCCCTGGCGGCGCACAGACGGAAGAAGCCCCTCGCGTGAGCGGGGGGCTTCTTCGTGTTCCGGTGCGAGCGCCCGCCGCCCGTCGCGGCGGTGCTCCGGCACCCGCTCCTCGTAGGGGACGGGCGCCGGGGCAACCGGCGCTTCCGCTACGCCGGCGGCCTCGTCCACCGGCCGCCCGCGTCCAACAACCGGCCGATCACGTCCGCGTCCAACGCCGGATTCGCAGCCGCAGCGTGGGCCAGCTCCTCGTCGTCGAGGAGTGCCGCCAGCCGGGGCTGCGGAAGCTTCGGGTGGCGCGTCGCCGCAGCCCGCACAGCGGGCTGCGGGTCCCGGGTGAGCCGCTCCAGGACCGCCGGACCGGTTTCCGGATCGCGTGCGGCCAGGGCCCGGACCTCGGGGTCCCGGTGGTCGGCGAAGGCGGCCAGCCCCTCGGTCGGGAAGTTCGGTCGGGTGGCGAGGCGATCGCGCTCGGGGCCGGTGTACTCGAGGAAGCTGCGCAGGAGGAGTGCCGCGGGGGCGTCCGGATGGTTCTGGGCCAGCAGGACCCGTACGCCGAGGTCGTCGTCGGAGGCCAGTCGCGCGACGAGGTCCGGTGGCAGCCGGTGGTCCTCGGCCGCACGCCGGCGCAGCAGGGGGTGACGGGACAGTGCGTCTCGGCGGACGGCCTCGGGGTCCCGGGGCACCTCCAGCACGAAGGAGTGCTCGAAGCGGTGTTCCCCGGGGACCCGGTAGTCGATCCGGGCCCGTTCCTCCTCGCTCAGTGCGGGGTGGAGGGACACGGCCAGCCGGACGTCCGGATGGGGGTCCACCATGAGTGCGCGGCGCTCGGCCGGCCCCAGGTCCGCGTGGTGGGCGACCTCCGCGCGCACCTCCGGATCCGGATCGGCGACGAGTGCGCGGCGCTGGTCGGCTCCGAGGTCCGCGCGCCGTGCGATCACGGCACGTACCCGCGGAACCGGGTCGGCGGCCAGGAGGACCACCACGTCGGGAGGGAGGGTGGGGTTGGCGGCCAGCAACTCCTTGTCCCCCTCGTCGAGGGGCCTGGTCAGGACGTCGTCCACCACCGCCCTGCTGAGGGCGTAGTAGAGCAGCATGTGGGTGCGGCCGTGGCACGGGCGGTCGGGGAGCTCGCTCTCCACCCACGCCGGATCCTGGGAGAGCAGATGGTGCCGCGCCGACTCCCGGACCCCGTCATCGGGATCCGCGAGCAGTGCGGCCCGTACGTCCGCGGACAGTGACGACCAGCTGTTGACCCCCCACCGGCGGACCTTCGCGACCGGATGGGTGGGCATCGCCCGGCGCAGCCCGGTGGAGACCTGCTGGTGGGAGAAGGCGCCGAGGCTCTCGTTGTCATAGGTGCTGATCATGTGGACGACGGCCTCGTCGGGCAGGGGCTCGGGCCGGTCGGGGAACTCCACCCGGGGCCCGGCGGCGAGGTTGACGCGGACGAGCCACTCGGGATCGTCCAGCAGCCGGACGCGCCGGGCCGGATCGACATGGGGGTTGCAGGCGAAGAAGCTGCGGGTGCGGGGGTCGGGGTGCTCGACCACCGCGTCGACGACGGCATCGGGCAGGTCCCGGTCCCGGCACAGCACCATCCGGGCGGCGAGCGGGGCCTCGGAGAGCAGTCGCAGGAGGACCTCGTCCGGCACGGACGAGTTGAGGGCCAGCCCGGCGAGCCGGCGGGCGGGGAGGTCGGCGTCCGACCAGATCTGTTCAGGCGTGCGCATGTGTTCTCGTCCCCCGAGGTCGCGACCGGTGTGCCGGAGAAGTGGTGGTGCACGGCCCCGTCCGCCGCGCGGGGCGGCGGGCCGCGCGCAGGACACGGCTCCCTCCCCCCGGTGAGCGGGCCCGATGGGGAACCGTACGGGAAGGGGCGCGGGCGGGGAAGGCGTCAGCCGCGCTGCTCCTGGGAGGGGGAGCGGGCGTGGCGGGCGTACTGCTCCAGGAGGGTCTCCGTCGCCTCGGGGGTGAGGAGCTCGTACGGGGCCGTGGGGGCGGGGCGCCACCAGACCGGGTCGGGGCAGAGGAAGGAGGCCCGGCGGAGGGCCACCCGGTGGATCTTGTTCGTCGCCGTGAGGGGCAGCTCCCGCACGACCCTGATGAAGCGCGGCGGCATCTTCGTCCCCAGGTCCGCTTGCGCGGCGAGGAAGTCGGCGAAGGCTCCGGGGTCGAAGGGCGCGTCCCCGTGGAGCGCCAGCGCCGCCATGACCTGGTCCCCCGCCACCGGGTCCGGGACCGCGTACACCGCCGCCCCGGCCACCCGGTCCCAGCGGGCGAGGAGGTTCTCGATCACGGCTGCGGCCAGGTTCTCGCTGTCGACCCGCAGCCGGTCGTCCGTGCGGCCGGCGAAGTAGAGGAAGCCGTCGGCGTCCCGGTAGAAGAGGTCACCCGTCCAGTACCAGTCCCGCCCGGGGCCTTCGGCCCGGGAGGGCCCGCGGCGCAGCCGGGCCGCCTCGGCCTCCGGGTTGCGCCAGTAGCCCTCGAAGGACGAGCGCCCCCGGTTGACCAGTTCGCCGACCGCCTCGGCGGTGTTGAGGAGCCGGCCGGCGGGTGAGAAGCGGGCGGGGACGCACTCCTCTCCGGTGTCGGGGTCGACCACCGCCAGGTCGTCTCCCGGCGCTGCCCTGCCGATCGCCCCCGCGGGGGTGTCCGGGGTCCGTTGGACCGCCGCGCCCCCCTCGGAGGAGCCGTACCCCTCCACGAGGGGGACCCCGAAGCGTTCCTCGAAGCGGGCCGCGTCCACCGCCCCCGCTTCCGTGCCGAAGCCGAGTCGCAGGGGGTGCGCCCGGTCGTCCGGCCCCGGCGGGGTGGCGAGCAGGTACTGCACGGCCCGGCCGACGTAGGTGAAGTAGGTGGCGCCGAAGCGGCGCACGTCGGGAAGGAACCGGGAGGCCGAGAAGCGGGCCCGCAGCGCGACCCCGGCCCCGGCGGCGAGCGCGGGTGCCCAGTCGGCGATCACGGCGTTGCCGTGGAACATCGGCATGCAGACGTAGTGGACGTCGTTCCGTCCGATCCCGAAGTGGGAGACGAGCGAGGATCCGGCGGCCGCCAGCCGCCCCTGGCTGCACAGGGCGGCCTTGGGCGCCCCCGTCGAACCGGAGGTGAAGGAGAGCAGGAGGAGGCTGTCGGGGCGCACGGGGCCGAGGGCGGCATCGCCCGGACGGGCGTTCCCGTAGGGGGCGAGGAGGTCGCGGTAGGCGTCGGTGTCCGTGACCAGGATGCGCAGGCCCGGCAACGGCAGACCGTCGAGGAGGGGCAGGTGGGCGCGCTGGGTGACCAGGATCCGACATGCGGTGTGCTGGATGTCCCGGGCGAGTTCCGGACCGCGCCGGGTGGGGTTGATCCCGGCGACGGCGGCCCCCGCGAGGGCCGCCGCGCTGAGCCAGAGCGGGTACTCCGGCGTGTTGTCGAGCAGGACGCCGAGGTGCGGCTCGCGCCCCGACAGGGGTGGCATCAGGTCCACGAGCAGCGCGGCCCGCGCGGCGGCACCCGCGGCGACCTGGTGGTGGGTGAGGGCGTGGTGCTCGTCCCTCAGGCCGATCCGGTGGTCGCCCCATTGGCGCCCCACGAGCTCCGCGACGGTGTCCGCGCTCCTCATGGGCCGGACTGTAACTGACGCGTCATCAGAAATGAACCGTCGTGCCGACCGTCAGAACCTGACGTCCGAGCAGGCGTGGAAGGCGTTCGCGGTGTCCGCGATCGTCCACACCGCCAGGATCAATGGACGGCCATCGGGCCTGTCCATCCCCCTCAGGCCCCCTCGGTGGGCGCCGTCCTGCCCGTGTAGAACGCCACCGTCAGGTCCTTCACCAGGGCCTTGCGCTCGTAGTCGTCCAGCTCCACCAGACCACGACTGGTCAGCCGGTGGACCACGTCGTCCACCGCGTCCACCACCGAGGTCAGCACGCTGTCCCGGTGCTTAGCGTCGATCGCCGCGATCCGACGCCGCCGCATCGCCGCGGCCACCTCCGGCGCGTACTCGATGCGCGTCGGCTGCGCCGAGAAGACGTCCACGCCGACCGGAGCGCACTCCGCCGACAGCATCCCCGTCAGGGCCTCCCCCACCGCCTCCGCGTCCCGCAGCGTCGGCGCGTCCTCGTGGAAGGCGTCCGCGGGGAGCTGGGAGAGCACCCTCGCCATCGCCGCCTCCACCTGTTCGCGCAGGTACTCCTCGTGCCCGTCCACGCCGAGCGCGGCCCGCACCGTGTCGCGCACCCGCCACACCACCAGCACCACGACGTCCAGCGCGGTGCCCTTCGCGTCCACCGCCGACAGCGGCTCGCTGCGCCAGTGCCGCAGCCTGACGTCCACCCGGCGGCGGAGCAGCAGCGGGCTGACCCACAGCAGGCCCGTGCGGCGGACCGTGCCGCGGTAGTCACCGAACAGCGTCAGCACCAGCGCATGACCCACGCGACCGCGCCCGAGGCCCCCCAACGAAAACAGGGTGAGCAGCACACCGAGGGCGAGGAGGGCCCACTGGCCGAGGTGGACGCCCTCGTAGGGGCGTACCGGTAGCCGCAGCATCCGGGCCGCCTCGGCGGGCAGCGCACCGGTCCACCACACGACCGCCGCGCACCCGACGAGCGACAGCGCCCCGCCGACGACCCCGACCCACCCCGGGAGCACCGGTCCGGGCCGCTCGACGAGGGCGGGGTCGGCGGTGGGGGCGGGACGGGCGGCGGAGGTGGAGGACCGCTGCGCCCGGGGCCCGGCCGGAGCGGACTGCCCCTTGGACTGCCCCTTGGACAGCGGCTGGGGTTGGGGTTGGGGTTTGAGCTGGGCCTTGGGCTGGGCCTTGGGCTGTGGTTGGGGCTGGGGCCGGACCTTCGGCTGTGCGGACCGGGCCTCCGTGGAGGCTTCCGCCTCCGGCCGGGCACGGGATCCGGGAGCCGCCCCGGAATCGGGCTTCGCCGGGGCCTGTACCTTCGACGGACCCGGGATGGCGGGCTTGCGCCCCGCCCCGGGCGGAGTGGGCGGGGCCATCGCAAGGGTGTCGGGCCCCCCGTCGTCCTCCTCCGGGACCGGGGCCACGGGCTCCGGCTCGTCGCGGAAGAGCAGGTGCACCGGGATGGCCCCGGTGGTCTCGGCCCCGATCACGTTCTTCCGACGGGCGACCCGCACCACGGCCGCGACGGGCATCGCCACGGCCCCCACCCCCGCCCCGCCGATCCGCCCGAAGTCCAGTGCGCCGGACCGGACCGGCCCCGTGGGACCGGACGGTGCGGCACCCACCGGAGGCGCCGGAGCGGTCGTGTCGCGCGGGGCGACCCCGGCAGGGCGATCGGCGTGCGGAACGAGGGGCGCGGGGCCCGGGTCTCGAACGGCCCCCGTCGAGGAGGGAGCGGAACCGGAGCCACGGCCGGACTCCGACCCGGAAGGCTGGATCGGCCGGTCCGGACGGACGTCCGCCGCGGCGGGGGCTGCGGGGGGCACCGGCCCACCGGCGGCAACGGCGTCCACGCCTCGCGCCCCACCGGCACCGCCCCTTCCCGCCCCACCGGCATCGGTCCCGGTCGTGGGGTCCGACGCCGGAGCGGGGTCCACCGCCGCGGCAGGAGCAGGAGAAGGAGAGGGAGAAGGAGAGGGAGAGGGCTCGATCGGCACCACCCGCACGACGGGTGCGGGGCCCACCGGGGGCGTCGCCGGGGAGGCGGCCGGTGCCCTGCCGTTGGGGGCCCCGGCCGAGGGACCGGCCGGCCCCTCGGCGGACGGCGGTTCGGCCGGGGGCTGCTCCGGCGCCCCCGGCGCGGACTCCGCGGGAGGCGTCCGCGTTGCACTCGGCACGGACCCCGTCGTGGCCGGGGCCACCGGGCTCGACGGAGCGGAGGGGGTCCCGTGCGGGGTCGCGTGTTCCGGGCCCGGCTCCTGTGCGGCGGGCTTCGGGGGACGTCCTTGGCCCGGGTCCGGCGGGGACGTGCGGGGAAGGGTGCCGTCCGTCAGCCGTCTGGCCGTGCGGGCCGCGTCGCGCGAGGCCGCCGCGCCGGAGTCCGGGGGGTTCGGGGTCGATGCCGTCATTCGGGTCCACCTCATGCTCTCGGGGTCATCGGAACAAACGCCGCCAGGTCTCCGGGCCCGGGTAGCCGTCGGCCGCTCCGCCGCGCCAGCCCTGTGCCCGCTGGAACGCCTCGACGTTGCGGCGGTCCGCCTCCGTCCAGCGCGGACCGGGTCCCGACAGGTAGTGCTTGCCGAAGCCCCGCTTCACCAGTTGTTTGCCCAGCTTCTCCACATATGCGTTGGATTGGCCCGGACGGAAGTAGCCACGCCCGGGAAACCCCGTCGCATTCGCGCTCGAACCGCTCGAACCACTCGAACCGCCGATGTCCTTGCCGCTGCCGCTCACCAGGAGCCGCCAGGTGTGCGGCCCGGGAACACCGTCCGCCTCCTTGCCCTTCCAGCCCTGCGCGAGCTGGAAGGCCTGGGTCGCCCGACGGTCCGCCTCGCCCCAGTGCGGACCGGGGCCCTGGCTGTAGAACCGCTTGCCGCCGCGCTCGACGAGGAGCCTCCCGAGTTGGGTGACGTAGGCGTTGTTGGCGCCGGGGCCGAACTTCGCCGCCCCGGGGTAGGGCGTCGTCTCCGTGGACTCCGCCCCGCTGCCCGTGCTGCCGCCGCTCACCACGCCCAGGTAGCGGTAGGCCACGTACTTGGCGGAGTTCTCCCAGTACGCCATCGGCGTCGCCTGCTTCCGCGTGCGCGGCTTCGTCTGCTCGTAGGCGATGTAGGAGGTGTGGGTGTAGTCGGTCCAGCCGCCGAAGAGCGTGACGTGGGAGCCCCGGGTCGGGTTGGCCGGGTTGTGGAAGAGCAGGATGTCTCCGGGCTGGAGCTCGGAGCGGTCGATCCGTACGGCGAAGCGGTCGAGGCTGCCGGTCCACTCGTTGCTCCGCAGGTTCCAGGCCATGGAGATGTAGCCCGAGCAGTCCTGGCGGTACCCGTCCGACCAGTACTTCTCCATGGAGTACGGGACCTGGGCGGCGACCCACTTCTTGGCCCGGTTGACGATCTCCGCCCGGGTCGTCGTGCGCAGGGTTTCCGTGGTGATCTGACTGGTCGTCGGAGTGGCGGTCGGCAGCGGGTCGGGGCCGGGACCCGGCGCGCCGTGCAGCGGCTCCCGCCCGCCCTGCGGGGTGTCGGGGTCGGGTTGGGCGGCGGCGCGGGAAGTGCTCGGCTCGGCGGGGTCTGCGGGCTCCGCGGGATCCGCGGGCGGGACGGCCGACGGATCGTGGAGGTCCGGAGGATCGGCTGCCGGGGTGTCCGCATCCGGGAGGAGCGTTCCCGTCGGGTCCGCGGCGGTTTCCCCCGGAGCCGCGCCCATCGCTCCGCCCGGCGCGTCTACCGGAGTGAACGGGCCGACCGGGAGGGCGAGGGCCGCGGCCGTTCCGGCTCCACCCCCTCCCAGCACCACGCCCGCCGCCGTGACCAGGACCAGCGCACGGCGGGCGCCGTGCGCCGCCGGATGGCCGCCCGCCCGAACCGGCAGGCCCAGTGCGAGACCGCGCCGCTGCTGGGCACAGCCCGGGCAGCCGCAGTCGGCCGCGGGTTCGAACTCCTCGAAGATCGGCACGCTCATGCGATTCCCCTCCACACTCGTCAAGATCTTTTGGCCCTCGTTTCGGGCGCCAGTGTCTCAACTGTCTGGACAAATCGCATTTTGACGGATTGAAGTACTGATACGACCATCCGACAGGCCGAGGGCGATCGATATTGGTCAGGAGCACACCTTCGCGTCAGGTAGAGTTATCTCTGTCAGCAGGCGCCGCTAGCTCAGTTGGTTAGAGCAGCTGACTCTTAATCAGCGGGTCCGGGGTTCGAGTCCCTGGCGGCGCACGCAGAGTCAAGGCCCCCTCGCCATCGGCGAGGGGGCCTTGATCTTTCTGCGGAGCGGAGTCGAACCTCCGTGCACGGCTGGACAGTTGCCGCGGCCCCGCGCCGAGCCCGGTCGGGGAGGTTCCCCCGGGCCGTCCCGGGGGCCCGCCGCACGGGGAGGCGGAGCACATGTCGTCGGACACCCCCTGGGCCCCGACGCACCGGCCCCCTACAGTGGGCGGAATCCCGACCTCCCGTGGCGGCACCGGGCTCCTCCCGCAGCCCGAGGGCCCCGCGGTCGAGGACCGGCCCGGTCGGCGGCAACCCGGGACGCGCCCCGCCGACCGGGACCCGGTCCCGGCACGCCCCCTCCCGCCCCACCGCCCCTCCTGCTCGACCGTCCGTTCCCCCGGTGCGGCCGGCGCCTTCCACGACGGGGGCCGGAAGCCCTTCAGGCGCTCGGCGCCACACCCGTTCCCGTCAGGTACGCCGACACCACCACGTTCGCCGCGTACCTGCCCGTCGCGCGGTCGAAGGCTCCGCCGCAGGTGATCAGACGGAGTTCGGCGCGGTGGGGGACGTGGGGCCCGTAGGCCTTGGCCGGGTCGAAGCGGTCGCGGGGGAGGACCCGGACGTCGTCGACGGTGAATTCGGCGACCGTGCCGTCCGTCCGGGTGACCCTGACCTTCGCACCCGGGCGCGCCGCACCCAGGTCGTGGAAGACGGCCGGGCGGGTCTCGGTGTCGACGTGGCCGACGAGGAGCGCCGCCCCCGCGGCGCCGGGCCGAGTGCCCGAACCGAACCAGCCCACCGTGCGGGGCATCTCGTAGGGCGGCGGGTCGATGGCGCCCGCGTCGTCCAGGCCGCGCGCCACGACGGGTGCGGAGATGCCGAGGGAAGGGAGCTCCACCCGGCGCGGTGCGGCGGGTGCGATCGGCTCGTGGGCCGGGGGCAGTGCGGCGCCGAGCGGACGACCGACAGCGGCGATGTCCCCGGTGGTCGGCGCGGGGCTGCTCCCGGGCCCCTCGGTGGCCTCGCGCCCCCAGAGCCAGAGCCCGAGCGCCAGGGCCGTCCAGGCCACGCCGACGACCGGCCGGCTCGCGCCCGCCACGGTCAGTCCGTGCCGGTACCCGTACCGGGGCCGGAGCCGCTGCGGCGGGCGCTGCGGAGGGCGACCGCAACGGCGGCGACCGCGGCCATCCCGAGGCCGAGGAGGGTGTACGGGGTGCCGAGGCCGCTCTCGCTGGTGGTCTGGGCGACACCGGGGGCGGCCGGCGCCGCGAAGGCGGCGGCCCCTCCCCCGCCGGCACGGACGGGGGCCACCGGGGTCGGAGGGCGGGTGGGCTCCTGGTGGTGCCGGACCCGGACGGTCCCGGCGGTCGGGTGCCGGTGGCCGTCGCAGTCCACGCCCACCTCGTACGTCCCGTCTTCGAGCCCTGACCTGAGGGTGGTGTCGCCGACCAGCGGGGCGCCGGCGCCGTCCCGGCCGGTGAGTTCCGCATCGGCGACGAACGCCGGGGAGGTGGCGACGCCGGTCGTGCCCCCGCAGCCCTGGACGTGGACGTCGACGTCCACGCCGGGAGCGGCGGTGGACGGGGTGGCAGTGGCCTTCACCCCGTCGTGGGCGTGCGCACCGCCGACCGCGGGTGCCAGCACGAGCACCAGGGCCGCCCCTGCGGCACGGAGAGCAATGGGACCTGAACGCATCGTGACCTCCTGATACTGGCAGGGTCACCCGGATCGACGCGATTCGCATCCGCAGGAGCGGGGCGGGAGCCCCTCACACCCGGTCGACGATGTCCGCGATCGACTTGACGATCTTCGACGGGCGGAACGGGAAGCGGTCGATCTCCGCCTGCGTCGTCAGTCCGGTCAGGACCAGGAAGGTCTGCATGCCCGCTTCCAGGCCGGCCAGGATGTCGGTGTCCATCCGGTCGCCGATCATCGCGCTGGACTCGGAGTGGGCGCCGATCGCGTTGAGGCCGGTGCGCATCATGAGCGGGTTCGGCTTGCCGGCGAAGTAGGGCTCCTTGCCGGTGGCCTTGGTGATGAGCGCGGCGACGGAACCGGTGGCCGGGAGCGGCCCCTCCAGGGACGGGCCGGTCTCGTCGGGGTTGGTGCAGATGAAGCGGGCACCGGCATTGATCAGGCGGACGGCCTTGGTCATCGCCTCGAAGGAGTAGGTGCGGGTCTCGCCGAGCACCACGTAGTCCGGGTCGTGGTCGGTGAGGACGTAACCGATGTCGTGCAGCGCGGTGGTGAGGCCGGCCTCGCCGATGACGTACGCGGTGCCGCCGGGGCGCTGGTCGTCGAGGAACTTGGCGGTGGCGAGGGCCGAGGTCCAGATGTTCTCGACGGGGACTTCGAGGCCCATCCGCGCGAGGCGGGCGTGCAGGTCGCGGGCGGTGTAGATCGAGTTGTTGGTGAGGACCAGGAACGGCTTCCCGGTCTCCCGCAGCTTCTTGATGAACGCGTCGGCGCCGGGGATCGGCACGCCCTCGTGGATGAGGACGCCGTCCATGTCGGTGAGCCAGGATTCGATCGGCTTGCGCTCTGCCATGGGTGCGGGACTCCTGCCGTGCAAACGTGCGGTGTGCTGGGGGCGCCGCGACAGCGCTGTGGCGACGCCCCCAGCGTAGTCAGGATGTGCTGATCTCGACCCCGTCGATGGTCCAGTACCAGTTGTTGGCGCCGGTGTAGTGGAAGCGGAAGCTGACGTGGGAGGCGCCGGGCGGGACGGCGACCGCGAGGGACTGGGGGCGGGAGACGACGTCCGCGGTGTAGCTCTTGACGAGGCCGGGGGTGCCGCCGTTGAAGCTCGCGAGGACCCGGGCGGTCTGGCGCCCCTCCTGCCGGTAGAAGGTGGTGAAGTCGAGCGTCACCGAGGCCGCGCCGGAGACGTCGTACGCGGGCGTGACCAGGGTGGAGTCGTAGCTGCCGGAGAAGCTCTTGTCCGCCCATTCGTCGGAGTCGGCGACGGCGAAGACGCCCCGGGCCCGGACGTTGAGCTCGCGGGACTGGTCGCGCTGGGTGCGGGACCAGAACTCGTCGGTGGCGAAGGACCAGCCGCGCCACTCGGTCACCCCACCGGTGCCCATGGCGTTGTTGATGACGGACCAGCCGCTGGGCGGGGTGTGGGTGAAGCCGAGGATCCCGGCGGGGATTCCGGTCTCGTCGACGCGGCCCGTCAGCGTTCCGTAGAGACCGTCGAAGGGGTCGTCGGAGCGCTGCTGGATCGGCTTCCCGTCGAGGCCCCAGGACGGGTCGGGGTCGATGCCGAGCTGGTGGAAGACGGTGGCGGCGACGTCGACGAGCCGGGTGTCGATGGGGCGGGCGCCGGCGGTGATGCCGGGCCCCTGGGCGAGGACGAAGGTGCGCCGCTCCTCGATGCTGGAGCCGCCGTGGCCGCCGGCGTCGGTGTGGCCGTGGTCGGTGGCGACGATGACCGTCCAGCGCTCCGCGGCATACGTGGGCCGGGCCCGGACGGCGGCGAGGAGCCGGCCCAGGTAGCCGTCCTGGACGTCGATGGCGTCCAGGTACTTCCGGCTGCCGGCGCCGTGGTTGTGGCCGATCTCGTCGGTCTCGCCGAAGTAGACGAAGAGGACGTCGGGGTTCTGGTGGCGGAGGACGTCCTCGGTGATGTCGGTGATCAGTCCGTCGTTGACCGCGTAGTCGTTGTCGTAGACCAGTGTGGCGTCGGCGCCGGGGGTGACGGTGCCGTGGGTGTCGAGCTCGGGCCAGTCGACGGCGGCGAAGAGCGAGAGCTCGGGGCGGACCTGGCGCAGGCGGGCGAGGAAGCCGGGGTACTGGCCGTAGTTCTTGCCGCTGAAGCTGTTGTCCTTGACGCCGTGCTTGTCGGGCCAGACGCCGGTGGAGATCGTCGACCAGCCGGGGCCGGAGGAGGTCGCGGCCATCGGGTTGGCGTAGAGCAGGGAGCGGCCGTAGGTGCCGTTCGCCATCAGGGACTTGAGGGTGGGGGCCTTGGCGGCGTCGATCCGGTCGTGGCGCAGGCCGTCCATCCCGACGACGAGCACCTTGTCCGTGCTGGTGCCGTCGGGGAGCGTCGGGACGGCGGGCGCCGCCAGGGCGGCGGGGGCGGCGAGCCCGGTGGCGGCGGCTGCTGCGGTGGCACCGGCGGCGGCGAGCACGGCGCGGCGGGAGATGCCGGTGATCGGCATGTCGGAGTCCTCCGTCGAAGGGGTCTGGGCACGGCAACGCCCACGATTCCTCAGGGGCGTTGGTCCGTACCCGTTATCTTTCCGCGATGTTCGAGGGCGTTCCAGGGGTGCTCGGTGAACTCTTAGCTTCCGGTCGCGGACTTCCATGCGTCGACAAGGACGGCGAGGTTCTCGTCGATGTCGGCCCAGTTCGGTTCGAAGACCTCGACGCCCTCCATCAGGGCGGCCAGTTCGATGGCGTTGGCGTCGGTGGCCTTGACGTCCGTGCGGGCCGGGAAGCCGCCGCCGATCGCGCTGACCTCGCGCTGGGCCCCCTCGCTCAACATGAAGTCGAGGAGCTTCTTGCCGTTCTCGGTGTGCGGGGCCCCGTCCACCAGGCCGGCCGCGTACGGGAGGGCGAAGGTGGTGGGCTCGCCGCCGTCCTTGGCGGGGAACCAGATGCCGAGGTTCGGCATGGACCGGGCCTGGGCGAAGTTCATCTGGACGTCACCGTTGGCGACGAGGAGCTCGCCCTTGTCCACCTTGGGGGCGAGCTTGGAGGTGGAGGAGGACGGTCCGACGTTGTTGGCCTGGAGCTTCTTCAGGTACTCCATCGCCGGCTGCTGGCCGCCGAAGTCGTGCATCGCCTTGATGAGGACGGCCGTGCCGTCACCGGCGACGCCGGGGGTGGAGTACTGGAGCCGGTCCCGGTACTTCGCGTCGAGCAGTTCCTCCCAGGTCTTCGGCGGGGTGGGCAGCTCCTTCTTGTTGTGGACGAAGCCGAAGTAGTTGTTGACGACGGAGGTCCAGGTGCCGTCGCCGGACTTGTCGCCGCCGTTCACCCGGTCGGAGCCCTTCGGCCGGTACTCCTGGAGCAGGCCCTTGGAGTCGGCCTGCTGGATGAAGGGGGGCAGGGTGACCAGGACGTCGGCCTGGGTGTTGCTCTTCTCCCGGAGGGCGCGCTGCACCATCTCGCCGGAACCGCCCTCGACGTACTTGACCTTGATGCCGGTCTGCTTCTCGAAGTCGGCGAAGACCTTGTCGTACCAGCCGTCCCCCGCCTCTCCCTTGAGGCCGTCGGCGCTGTAGACGGTGACGGCCTTCTCGTCGGAGGCGGCGGAGGAGCCACAGGCCGTGAGGGTGGCGGTGAGGGCGAGGGCGCCGATGACGGCGGCGATCGGCTTGGCGTGGTTAAGCATGACGTCGTTCTCTCCTAGCGGTACGGGGCTTTGGTGCGGATGCGGGAGACGAGCAGCAGAACGAACAGCGTCGCGGTCATGAGGACCACCGCGAGCGCCGAGCCGGTGAACAGGGAACCGCGGTCGGTGGAGGTGAAGATGAGCACCGGCAGCGGGGTCCAGTCCGGCGGGTAGAGCATCATCGTGGCGCTCAACTCGCCCATGGACAGGGCGAAGCAGAGTCCCGCGGCGGCGTTCAGGGACGGCAGCAGCAGCGGGAGCCTCACCCGGAGCAGGACGCGGGAGGGGCGGGCGCCGAGACCGGCCGCCGCCTGCTCGTACGCCGGGTCGAGGCGCAGGATCGCGGCCGAGACCGACTGGTGGGCGAACGCGGTGACGAGCACGGTGTGCGCGAGGATCACGATCCAGCGGGTGCCGTTGAGGAGCACGGGCGGCTGGGAGAAGGCGACCAGGACGGCGAGGCCCACGACCACGGACGGCACGGCGACCGGCAGGACGAACAGGGTGTCGAGGAGCCTGCCCAGGAGCCTTGCGGGGCCTCTCGCCCCCTTCCGGAGGGCGGATGCGGCGAGCGCCGCCCAGGTGCCGATGGTCAGCGCGATCAGGCTCGCGGTGACGGCGGTGGCCAGGCTGGTGGTGAGTGCCTGGAGGGACTCGCCGCGGACGGCCGCCGCGTAATGGGCGGCGGTGGGTCCGGAGGGGAAGGCGCCGGACCAGTGGGTGGCGAACGAGGCGGTGAGGACGACGAGGAGGGGCAGGGCGAACAGCGGGACGAAGAGCACGGCGCCCAGGGCCCATGTCGCCCACCGGCCCGTGCGGCTATGCACCAGCACGACGGCTCACCCCCCGGTAGAGGACGTAGAGGCCGACCGAGAGGGCGACGTTGACGACGGCGACCACACAGGCGGCGGCGTAGTCGGATTCGAGGATCGCCTTGCCGTAGACGAGCATCGGGAGGGTGGTGACGCCCTTGGCGCCGGTGAAGAGGACGATCCCGAACTCGTTGAGGCACAGGACGAGGACGAGGCTGCCGCCGGCGGCGAGCGCGGGCAGCGCCTCCGGCAGGATCACCTGCCGGACGATCCGCAGCGGCCGGGCGCCGAGCGAGGACGCCACCTCCAGTTGGGCGGTCTCCATCTGTGAGAAGGCGGCCAGGAGCGGGCGCATCACGAACGGGGTGAAGTAGGTGATCTCGGCGAGCAGGACGCCCCACGGGGTGTTGAGGAAGTAGAAGGGGCCGGTCTGGTCGCCGGTGAGGTCCGTCCAGATCCCGTTGGCCATGCCGACCGTGCCGTAGAGGAAGAGCAGGGCGAGCGTGATCAGGAAGGACGGGAAGGAGAGGAAGACGTCGATGGACTTCGACACCGCCTTCCCGCCGGGGAAGGGCACGAACGCGACGATGAGCGCGAGGACGAGGCCGAGCACGAGGCAGCCCGCGGTGGAGGCGACGGCCAGCCACACGGTGGTGACGAGCGCCTCGCGGAACGCCGCGGAGGCGAAGACCTCGGTGTACGCACCGGGGGTGAGGGACTCCCGGACGACGAGGGCGAGGGGATAGAGGAAGACGAGCGCGAGGACGGCGACGGGCGGCAGTGCCCACGTCCAGGGGGGAACCCCGCCGGTGACCGTGGCACGCCCCTCCCCCGGCCCCCGTGCGGGAGGTGCTCCGGGGACGGAAGGGGCGGACGCGGCCCCCGGTGCCGGGGGCGCTGCGGCGGGGCCCCGCACCGGGCTAGCCATCGTGCACCCCCGCGGCCAACAGGACCGCGTCCTCCGGGGCGAAGTGCAGTGTCACCTCGCTGCCGAGGGCCGGGGGCTCCCTCAGCTCCCGCACGTCCGCCTTCACCCGGTGCCCGCCCACCTCGACGTACAGGCGGTGGGTGGAACCGCGCCACTGGACCTCGACGATCCGCCCCCGCAGCGGATTCGGGCCCTCGCCCAGGCCGACGAGGTGCGGACGGAGGCAGAGGGTGGCGGCCGAACCGGGGGCGGCGCCGGAGGGCGGGACCTTCAGTTCGGTGCCCGCGAAGACGGCGCCGTCGACGCCGACCCGCACCGGCAACAGATTGGCGTTGCCCACGAACGAGGCCGTGAACGCGGTGCGCGGCCTGCGGTACAGGTCGTGCGGGGTGCCGCAGTCCTGGAGCCTGGCCCGGTCCATGACGGCGATCCGATCGGCGAGGGTCAGTGCCTCGACCTGGTCGTGGGTGACGTAGAGGATCGACACGTCCGGCAGCTCTCGGTGGAGCCGGGCCAGCTCGGCGAGCATTCCGGAGCGCAACTGGGCGTCGAGGGCCGACAGCGGCTCGTCGAGGAGGAGGACCTCGGGGCGGATGGCGAGGGCGCGGGCGATGGCGACGCGCTGCTGCTGGCCGCCGGAGAGCTCGCGGGGGTGGCGGCGGGCGTAGGCCGCCATGCCGGTCATCTCCAGGGCTTCGGCGACCCGCCCCGGGATCTCGTCCTTGGGGACCTTCTGGGCCTTCAGGCCGAAGGCGACGTTGGCCTCCACCCGCAGGTGGGGGAAGAGGGCGTACTGCTGGACGACCATGCCGATGCCGCGTTTGTACGGGGGGAGCGCGGTGACGTCGCGGTCGCCGATGAACACCCGCCCGGAAACGGGCCGGACGAAGCCGGCGACGGCCCGCAGCGCGGTCGTCTTGCCGGAGCCGGAGGGGCCGAGGAGGGCCATGACCTCGCCGGGCTCGACGGTCAGGTCGAGGGAGTCGAGGACGGTGGTGTTTCCGTAGGCGACGGTGACGCCGTCGAAGCGGATGCCGCTGGTCACGCCTCGTACTCCCGTATCAGACCGGGCAGTTCCGCGACCGAGGCGAGGACGTGGGTGGCGCCGTGCTCCTTCAGCGCGGCTTCGCCGTGCGCGCCGGTGAGGACGCCGGCGACGATCCCGGCGCCCGAGCGGACCCCGCTGAGCATGTCGTACGAGGTGTCTCCGGCGACCACGACCCGGCGGACGTCGTCCACGGCCCCGGTGCGGAGGAGGGCGGCGAGGACCATGTCGGGGTACGGGCGTCCCCGGCCGCCCGCGTCCGCGGGGCAGAGGGTCAGCTCGACCAGGTCGCGCCAGCCGAGGGCGTCGAGGATGGCGTCCTGGGTGGTCCGGGCGAAGCCGGTGGTGAGGACCACCGTCCGGCCCTGGTCGCGGAGGGCGGCGATCGCTTCGGCGGCGCCGGGGACCGGGGCGATGAGGCCGGCGGCGACCCGTTCGCCGTACGCCTCCTCGAAGGCGGTGTTGGCCCGTCCGGCACGGGTCTCGTCACCGCCGAAGAGGTGGCGGAAGACGGAGATCTTGGACTCGCCCATGGTGGCGCGGACGTAGTCGATCATCGTGGCGGGGTCTTCCCCGAGGCGTTCGGCGGCGGCCGTGAAGGCCTCTTCGACGAGGCCGCCGTCGGCGACGGTCGTGCCGGCCATGTCGAGGACGATCAGGTTCGACTTCTGCACGGTGTTCACCAGCCCAGTTCGTTGGCGGTCGTTTCGGCGATGGCGGGCGAGCAGGTCATGCCGCGCCCGCCGGGCCCGGTCACCAGCCAGATCCCGTCGTCGACCCGCTGGCGGTGCACGACCCGGCCGGTGTCGACGCACTGCGCGTACACCCCGGCCCAGCGGCGTCGGACCTTCGGCATCGGGCGGCCCAGGAGGGACTCCACGACCCGGCCGAGGTGCTCATAGGGGTCTTCGAGGGTGTCGAAGGCGAAGGGGTGCTCGTACTCATGGGTGTCGCCGATGGTCAGTCCGCCGTCGAGCCGCTGCACCATGAGCAGCTGCATCTTGTGGGCGGCGGCGGTCGGGTCCTGTGCCTGGCCCTCGTCGAGGGCGTCGAGGGCGGACGAGGCGTACGCCGGGTAGTAGCGGAAGGAGTCGGCGTCGGCGACGGAGGTGGTGAGCGGCTCGCCGAGGGGTTCGGTCTGCATCATCTGGAGCCGGACCCGGCGGACGGGCAGCTCGCCGGCGACCTCGCGGACGAGGCCGGAGAGCCAGGCTCCGGTGCACAGGACGACGGCGTCGCCGGTGTGGGTCTCGCCGCGGTCGTCGCGGACGGTGCGGCCCCCGGTCCCCCGGGCGGCCACGTCACGGACTTCGCGGTCGGGCAGGAAGGTGTAGCGGCCGGTGGCGAGGAGGGCCTCGCGGAGCGCGAGTTGGGCGGTGCGCGGCTCGACGGCGGCGTCCCGCTCGCACCACAGGGCGGCCTCGAAGTCCCCGCGCAGGGCGGGGTTGATCGTGCGCGCCTCGTCGGCCGTCAGCAGCCGGTAGCCGCGGGCGGTGGCGTCGGGACGGGCCGCGGCGGCCTCGGCGACGGCGCGTTCGAGCGCGTTCCGCACGGGGGTGAGGGAGCCGATGGCCCGGAAGCCGAGCCCGGGGACGCGGGCGCCGATGTCCTCCCAGAGTTCGCGGGCGCGGAGGGCGGTGTCGAGCTCCTCCCCGCCGGCCCGGCCGCTCACCCAGATCTGGCCGAAGTTGCGGAGGGACGCTCCGCGCGCCTCGGCCTCGCGCTCGATGTGCACGACCTCGTGGCCGCGTTCCACTGCGTGCCAGGCGTGCATGGTGCCCACCACGCCGGCTCCTACGACGATCACCTTCATGGCCGAAACGGTCGTGGCGGCGGGTGGACCGGACGGATCCGGCGGTCGACGGAACGGTGAACGGACCGACAAGCTTGGACCAGACCCGTTACCTTCTCGTGACCAATCACCCCCGGGTGACCGGCCGGCCCGATCAGTCCTGCGGGCCCAGGTGGGTGGTGAAGCTGAACCGGTCGCCCCGGTAGAGGGTGCGCACCCGCTCCAGGGGCCGCCCGGCGGCGTCCCGCGAGGCGCGGTGGAGCAGCAGCATCGGCAGGGCGGGCGGGGTGCCGATGAGCAGGGCCTCGCGCGGGGTCGCGAGGACGGTCTCGATGCGTTCGTCGGCACCGCCGAAGGAGATCCCGAGCCGGTCGTGGAGGTAGGCGTAGAAGGAGGAGTCCGGATCGAAGTCGACGTCCAGTCGCGGGGCACGGGCCTCGGAGACGTACGTGCTCTCCAGGCCGACCCGCTCGTCATCGGCGAGCAGCACGCGCTCCATGTGCCAGACGGGCTCGCCCCGTTCGGCGCCGACCTCGGGGGCGAGCGCCTCCGGGCAGGGGAAACGGTCGAGCGAGATCAGGCTGCGGCCGGGGCGCCTCCCCTGCCGACGCACCCCTTCCGTGTAGCTGGCGAGCGAGAGGGGCTGCTCCAGTTTGGGGCCGGCGACGACCGTGCCGCGGCCCCGACGGCGCACCCGCCCCTCCAGGAGGAGTTCGCGCAGGGCCTGCCGGACGGTCTCCCGGGACACTTCGTACCGGACGGCCAGGTCCCGCTCCGTGGGCAGCGCCCCGCCCTCCCCCAGCTCGTCCACGAGGAGTGCGAGCTTCGCCTTGACGGCGTAGTACTTGGGCACGCGGCCGTGCTCGGGGACGCCGGAGCGGACGGGGGCGCCGGGGGTGTTCTGGTAGTTCACCCGGGGATGGTCGCAGACGGGGATGAACGGGAAGGGGTGCGGAGCACGGCTCAGCGGCGCCGGGGGCG
Source organism: Streptomyces sp. NPDC058877 (assembly GCF_042742855.1). Taxonomy (NCBI): domain Bacteria; kingdom Bacillati; phylum Actinomycetota; class Actinomycetes; order Kitasatosporales; family Streptomycetaceae; genus Streptomyces; species Streptomyces sp. NPDC058877. The sequence goes on from NZ_JBHYMF010000058.1 coordinate 18,737, forward strand.
CCGCGCGACCCGGAGGAGCACGGCGCCGAGCAGGACCAGGCCGGCGGCGAGCGGGACCGTGACGTGCAGGTGTGCTTCCGACTTCCTTCCGGTGCGGGCCAGTTCGGGAAGCGGCACCGCGGCGCCGGCGTCCTCCGGGCGCGCCGCGGCGGGGGCCGACGGGTCGGCCGGGCGGCCGGGCGGCGCCGAGGGCTGCGGCCTTCCGGGTGTGTCAGGTGCCGTGGGCGCCTCGGGCCGGTCGGGGTCGGCGGGGCCGACGGTCAGACGGTAGTCACCGGACTCTCCCACCCAGTCCCCGTCGTCGCCGCGGCGCTGCACCACCGCCGCGTTGACCACGACCTCATCGGGCGTCGTCTCCGGCCCGAAGGCCAGGCGCACGGGAACGGTGAGGGTGCGGCCCGCGGGCACCGCGAAGCCCCCGAAGCCGGTGAACGCACCCACGTTCTCGGCCTCCTCGGTCGCCTCGAAGGCCACCGGGCGCCAGCGCGCGGCGCCCTCGTCGTAGAACTCAAAGCGGATCTGCTCCGGGCGCAGGGCCCGGTCGCGGTCGGTGAGGACGAGCACCGGGTGGACGCCGGAACAGGGCGCGTCGGTGGTGTTGGTGAGGTCCAGCTTCCAGTCCTGGAGGGGCCCTCCGGCCCGGTAGTCGGGCGGGCCGCCGCGCAGCCGGGTGTCCAGCGGGAAGCCCCCGCCGGTGGGGGTGCCGCACCGGGGGGCCGGGGCGGCGACCGGGGAAGCCGTGGCGTGGGGGGCCGCCGCGGAATCCGGGGCGACGACCGCGAAGGGGGTCGCCGCGGCGGCGACCAGGGTGGCGGCGCGGACGCCGCTGAGGCGCCGGGAGACGGTTGCCATGGGCGGGTCTGCCTTTGTCGCTCGCGGTCGTGGGGACGACGGCGACGCTGCCACGCGGGGGACGGCGGGCGGGGCAGCGACACCGGGAACACCCCCGGAGGGACCGCATCTTCCGCCCGATCAGACTACTTTCCGATGATCGGACGATCGGAGCGCACTTCCCTCCCGAACACCGGCGCCGTCCTCAGCCACGCCGCACCCTCCGCCACCAGGTCCCGCTCCACCGCACACCCCACCGGAACCGCCAGGCCGAGGCCGGCGAGCACCTCCCGCACGCCCCCCACGAACACCTCCGGCGCGGTGAGCACGGTCCGTCCGCCCAGCACCACCCGGTCGACGTCGAGCAGCCGGACGAGGTTCGCCGCCCCCGTGCCCAGGATCCTCGCCGCCTCGGCGAGTTCGCCGCGGGCGACCGCCGCCAGGCAGAGCACCTCAAGACAGCCTCGCCCTCCGCAGCCGCACGGCGGCCCGTCGAGCTGCACGGTCTGATGGCCCAGCTCGCCGGCCCCTCCCCTGTCCCCGCGCAGCGGCGCGCCGCCGAGGACGAGACCGGCACCGAGCCCGGTCCCCAGGTGGAGGTAGGCGAAGGAGTCGGGCGCGGCGGGGCGCAGGGCGAGGGCGAGGGCAGCGGCATGGGTGTCCTTGTCGAGGACGACGGGCAGCCCCAGGCGCGCCACCAGTTCGTCCCGCACGGGCCGCCCGGCCCACTCGGGAAAGCCCGTCACCCGGCCCGGCACCCCGGCCCGGTGGTCCAGCGGCCCGGGCATGGCGACCCCGACCCCGAGGACGGTCGCACCGGCCGGGGCCCCGGCGAGCAGCGCCCGCACCTCCTCCACCACCGCGTCCAGCACGCGTTTCGCCCCCGCACCCAGGTCCGCGGGGCGCCGGCGCAGCGCCAGGACCGTGCCCGCGAGGTCGGCCAGGAGGGTCGTGAGTTCGTCGCGGTCGAGGTGGACCCCGACGGCATACCCGGCGGAGGGCACCAGCCGCAGGACCGTGCGGGGCTTGCCGCCGGTGGAGGCCCTGTGGCCGGCTTCCACGGCGAGGCCCCCGGACCGGAGCCGCGCGGTGACCTTGCTGATGGCCTGGGGGGTGAGCCCGGTCCGCCCGGCCAGCTCCAGTCGACTGATCCCCGTCTCGCCCGCCGTGCGCAGCAGGTCGAGCACGAGCGCCGCACTGTGACCGCGCGCCGCCGATGCGCGCTCCTCCGCTTCCACCGGTTCCTCCCTCTCCCCCGGTCCGCCTTCTCGCCGGTCCGCTCACGGGCGGGTCCGTCCGCGCCGGGGCCACCCCCGCGCCAACCGCCCTCAGGTCCCCATTCTCGCTGCCGCTTGCACTTTGGCAACCACGTTGCTTAAGTGGCCGGCATGACTGGCACCGACCCCCGCCCCCCGCTCCGCGTCGGACTCGTCGGCTACGGCCTCGCGGGCTCCGTCTTCCACGCCCCGCTGATCGCCGCCTCCGAAGACCTCGTCCTCACCGCCGTCACCACCGGGAACCCCGAGCGGGCCGCTGCGGCCCGCTCGGCCCACCCGGGCGTCCGGGTCGTCGCCCGCCCGGCGGAGCTGTGGGAGCGGGGCGGGGCCGAGGAGCTGGACCTGGTCGTCGTCGCCTCCCCCAACAAGACGCACGTCGCCGTCGCCACGGCCGCCCTGGAGGCAGGCCTGCCGGTCGTCGTGGACAAGCCGCTCGCCGCGACCGCAGCCGAGGCCCGCACGCTCGCCGCCCTCGCGGAGGAACGCGGCCTGCTGCTCTCGGTCTTCCAGAACCGCCGCTGGGACGGCGACTTCCTGACCCTCCGCCGTCTCCTCGACGAGGGCGCGCTCGGCCGGATCCAGCGCTTCGAGTCCCGCTTCGAGCGGTGGCGACCGAAGCCGAAGGGCGGGTGGCGCGAGTCCGGCGCACCCGAGGAGATCGGCGGACTGCTGTACGACCTGGGCAGCCACGTCGTCGACCAGGCCCTCGTCCTCTTCGGCCCGGTGGTGTCGGTGTACGCCGAGTCGGACGTGCGCCGACCGGGCGCCGAGGCCGACGACGACACCTTCTTCGCGCTCACCCACGCGAACGGGGTGCGCTCCCACCTGTACGTGAGCGCCACCACCGCCCAACTCGGCCCCCGCTTCCGGGTGCTCGGACAGCACGCCGGCTTCGTGAAGTACGGGCTCGACCCCCAGGAGGCAGCCCTGCGCGAGGGACGGCTCCCCGGCCCCGGTGCGACCTGGGGCACGGAGCCCGCGGAGCTGTGGGGCCGGCTCGGGGCCGGGGAGTCCCCGCTGAGCGGCGGCGGCACGCCGGTGCAGTCACTGCCCGGCGACTACCCGGCGTACTACGCGGCCGTCGCCGCCGCCGTACGCGGCACCGGTGAGAACCCGGTCACCGCGCACGAGGCCGCCGCCGCACTCGACGTCCTGGAGGCGGCACGACGGTCGGCCCGCGAGGGCCGCGTGGTCACCCCGTGACCGGCGCCCCGATCAGACGGAACGGCGACGCCGCCGACTGACCATCACCAGCGCCCCACCGCCGAGGGCGAGGGCGACCGCGGTGACGCCCATGACGACCTTCCCGGTGCCGGCGCCGGTCTCGGAGAGCGAGCCCTGGGGTCCGTGGTTGCCGCCCGAGCCGCCGTAACCACCGTCGTCTCCGTAGCCACCCGAGTCGCCGTATCCGCCGCTGTCCCCGTAGCCGCCCGAGTCACCACCACCACTGGTCCAGCCGCCGCTGCCCGACCCACCGGTCGTCCAGCCTCCACTGGTGTGGTCAGTGGGCGTGGGGGTCGGTGTCGGATCGGTCGGGGTCGGCGTCGGATCCGTGGGAGTCGGCGTCGGATCCGTCGGGGTCGGC
>NZ_JBHYMF010000058.1:22529-39662 GCF_042742855.1 Streptomyces sp. NPDC058877
GTCGGATCCGTGGGAGTCGGCGTCGGATCCGTAGGAGTCGGCGTCGGATCCGTAGGAGTCGGCGTCGGATCCGTAGGAGTCGGCGTCGGATCCGTAGGAGTCGGCGTCGGATCCGTGCAGGACGGGAGGTCGCCGTTGAACGGGTAGGCGTGGATCTCCTGGCCACCCCCACCGGACGCCTCCGAGGCGTGGGTCAGGTTGCCGGTGGTGAAGAAGCGGCCGTTCATGCCCGGCATCGTCACCGTCGCCGTGCTGGCCTGGTTGCCGATGAGCACGCTGCCGGCGAACTGGGCCGTGCCCTCGAAGGTGACGCTCGTGGCGTCGGGGAAGTTCCACAGGACCCGCTCCCGCAGGCCGTCCGGCAGTTGGTTGATGTACGAGTCGACGGTTCGGTCCGCGCCGAGGATGTTGACCAGGACGGTCGCACCGGCCGGGACGCCCTCGAAGCGGATGCCCTGCGCACCGCCGCTGGTGGACTCCAGGTCGAAGTCGACGTTGAAGACCTGGAGCGCCGAGGTGCCGTCCCCCGTGAAGAGCGTCTCGTAGCCGTTGTTGACGGCGGTGCCGGTGGGGGCCCGGGAAGTCCCGTTCACATAGGCGTAGCACCGGCTCGCACCGGTGAGTTGGTCACGCAGCGGCAGGTACGGATCGGCGGCTGCGGCGTCGTGGACCGGGGTCGGGCTCACCGTGCCCGAGAGGGCACCTCCGTACCGGACGACGCCGCTGGTCGCGCCCTCCTCCGCGAGTAGACGCTGCCGAGCCGCCACCGTCAGGTCCTTGCCGACGGTGAGGAAGTCGGTGCCGTTCTCGGGCGGGACGCGCGAGCCGACCCCGGCGACACCGACGTTGTAGACGGCGGAGGCGCCCCCCCTCTTGTTCTGGTCGAAACTGCCGAGGACGACCACCTTGCCCTCGGCCTCGGCGGCGGCCTCACGGACGAGGAAGTCGCCGCCGACGAAGACGTTGATGTTGTTGTCGCGGTACACGATGGTGCCGCTGCCGTTGTCCTCGGGGTACGTCGTGGGGCAGTTGCCCGGGAGGCAGGGGCCGAGGCCGCCGGGCAGCGGGTCGGCATGGCCCGTGACGGCCAGCGTGCCGACGAGGGCGGTGGCGGCGACCGTGGACGCGGCGATGAGGGCGAGCCGGCGTCGGTCGCGCCGCCCCCCAGGGGAGATTCTTTCCATATCGGGCAATATGCAAAAAGGGTAGGGAAATGGCGACGCTCCACGCGGAGCGCCGCCGCTTTCGTACCCGTGCGGTCAGCAACAGGAGGCCACCGGGGTCAGGCGCCCTTGAGTTCCTGCCGCTGCCGGCCGAGTCCCTCGACCTCCAGCTCGACGACGTCACCGGGGCGCAGGTACGGCTTGGGCTCCGGCTGCCCCATGGCGACGCCGGCGGGGGTGCCGGTGTTGATGACGTCACCCGGGTACAGGGTCATGAACCGGCTGACGTACCGGACGACCTCCGCGACCGGGAAGATCTGGTCGGAGGTGCGGCCGTCCTGCTTCAACTCGCCGTTGACCCACAGCCTGAGGCCGAGGTCCTGCGGGTCGGGCACCTCGTCCGCGGTGACCAGCCAGGGGCCGAGCGGATTGAAGGTCTCGCAGTTCTTCCCCTTGTCCCACGTGCCGCCGCGCTCGATCTGGTACTCGCGCTCGGACACGTCGTGCGCGACCGCGTACCCCGCGACGTGCGCGAGGGCCTCCTCGTCGGTCTCCAAGTAGCGGGCGGTGCGGCCGATGACGATCGCGAGCTCCACCTCCCAGTCGGTCTTCACCGAGCCGCGCGGGACGAGCACCGTGTCGTCCGGGCCGACGACCGTGTCGGCGGCCTTGAGGAAGACGACGGGCTCGGCGGGGGTCGCCTGACCGGTCTCCGCGGCGTGCCCGTGGTAGTTCAGCCCGATGCACACGACCTTGCCGATCCGGCCGACCGGCGGACCGATGCGCAGTCCGGTGGCGTCGAGCGCGGGCAGCACGCCGGCCCCGGCCGCCGCGCGGATCCGGTCGAGGGCGGAGGCGTCGGCGAGCAGGCCGCCGTCGACGTCGTCGACGAGGGCGGACAGGTCGCGGAGCGTCCCGCCCTGGTCGAGCAGGGCGGGGCGCTCGGCTCCCGACGGGCCGACACGCAGCAGCTTCATGGTCTTCTCCCTGTGGTCGAGGTGGGTCCGGAAGGACCCTGAGGTACCCCGGCCGATGGAGTGCGGCCATCGGAGGATTGGCTGATCCTCCAAGAGAAAGGGGCGCTCTGCAAGACCCCGTTCACACCCTGGACCCTTACGGGCGAGTAGGGAGCGTCCCGGTGGCCCGCTCCCGGGACGGACCGAAGAGGAGGGCCCGCTCGACCGCGGTCCAGGTGGTGCTGGTCACGAGGTAGAGGGCGACGGCGAGCGGAACGACAGCGACCGTCACCAGGGTGACGAAGGGGAGTAGCGGCACCACCCGGGAGATCGCGCCCGCCCCCGGTGCGGACCCCTCGGGGACGAGGGGCTGGTCGGCGAGCTGCCGCTTGGTGCGGCGGTAGGAGAAGGCGGCGACGACGGCGACGAACAAGAAGAGGACGAGGTAGACCCGACCGGCCGGGCCGAGGACCCCGCCGTGGACGAGGGCGTCACCCCAGCGGTCACCGAGCGGGGCGGCGAGCAGGGTGTGCCCGGCCATCCGGTCCCCGGAGAACAGGTGGTACATGAGGAGGAAGGCGGGGGCCTGGAGCAGGCCGGGCAGGATGCCGGCGAAGGGGGAGACCTGCTCCCGGGCGTGCAACTCCGCGACTTCCCTGCCGAGCCGCTGGGGGTTCGCGGCGTGCTTCCTGCGGAGCTCGGCGAGCTGCGGGGCGATCCGGGTGCGTGCCTTCTGCCCCCGGGCGGAGGCCCGGGAGAGCGGGTGGATCGCGAGCCGCACGAGCAGGGTGAAGAGAACGATCGCAGCGGCCGTGGCCGAGGTCGCGAAGAGGGGCTGGAGCAGGTCGGCGAGTCGCTCGACCAGGGACGCGAAGACGGACATGGGAGCCCTCCGTGGGGTCTCGTCGTGCCGGGGAACGGGAAATCGGCATGACGGATCCGCGGAGGTGCGGGTGGTGCGAACGCCCCCTACGCGGCCGTCGGAAGGGGACGGCCGGGGGCCCGGGGTCGGGGTCGTCCCGCGGCGTCGGGGTCGCGCTGCGGCAGGAAGGCGGTGCGCCGCTCGCGGTCGCGGATGGCGGTGCGGACGGCGGTGGGCGGTACGGCGGGGGCCGTGGGGGCCCCGAGGAGTGCGCAGACGACGCCGGTCGCGGCGAGGGCGAAGGCGGCGGAGAGGCCCGCCCCGTCGGAGAGCAGCAGATCGGCGAGGGCCAGGAGGAAGAAGAGCGGCGCGACGGTGCGCAGGACCAGGTCCTTGACCATCCTCGCCTCCTTCGCGCTCGTGGATCTTCTCCCTCGTGGAGACGCGCGGGCGGGGACGGGAGTTCCCGGGCTCCGCTCGGGAGTTCCCGTGCGCCGAGGGGACGAGGGGGACGAGGGGATCGAGCGGGGCGCGGGGTCGCACCGGAGGACGGGGAGGAGGGACGGCGGATTCATCCGCCCGGGACCAGCTTCGCCCAGACGACGAGCCGGTGGCTGCTGCTGAACTCGGGGGTGCAGGTGGTGAGGGTGAGGTAGGCACCCGGCTCGGCGTACCCGTACGCGGGATCCACCAGCGAACGGGGCACGGGGCGGATGACTCCCACGTCCCGGGGGGAGGTCGACCGCAGCACGAGGTCGACCCGGTAGAGGTACGTCCGCACGGGGGTGCGCACGGAGATCTCGTCCCCCGGTGCGAGCCGGTTGACGTAGCGGAAGGGCTCGCCGTGGGTGTTCCGGTGCCCGGCCAGCGCGAAGTTCCCGACCCGCCCGGGCCCGGCCGTCCCGGGGTAGTGCCCGACGTACCCCTTGTCGAGGACGGACCGCTTGGTGACCCCTTCGACGACGGGAACGGCGAGACCGAGCCGGGGGATGCGCAGGACCGCCAGGGCGGCGGGTCCCCGAGGCGACGGCGTCGGGGCCGGGGAAGCGGCCCGCGGAGCCGCAGCGGTCGAAGGCCCCCCGGTGCCGGTACCGGGTGTGGTGCCGGGGCCGACCCCCGCACCGGCCGTGGGCTCCGCCCGGGACCCTCCGGATGCGCCGGCCCCTACGGAAGGAGAGATGTCCCACTCCCGTTCCAGCACGCGCACCCGTTCGCCCGCGTCGGCACGGGCCTGCCGGTTGGTCCACCAGAGCTGGTGTACGACGAGGAGCAGGACGACAAGCCCGCAGGTGACGACGGCCTCGGCACCGGCCCACAGCACACGGGCACCCCTACCGCGCCGCCCCCGTCCCTGGACGACGACCGGCACCCGCTGCCCCACCCCGGCCCGCACGCGGGGCACCATAAGCGCTGGGGCGCCAACTCTCCAGGCCCGTACAGCAGTACGGTGGGGGCCATGCGCCCCGACACGCCTGCCGACCACACCACCGAAGCCGAGCGTCTGCTGCGCACCGCGGAGCAGTACCCGGGAGACCGGGAACCCCTCTACCTCCAGGCCGCGGCCCACCGGGAGCTCGCGGGCGACCGCCCGGGGGCGACGGCCCTCTACGACGCCCTGCTCACCGGCACGCCGGCCGACCCGCACCTCGTCAGGGCGCTGAAGGCGGCGAACCTGTGGGAGTACGGGCACGAGGCCGAGGCTCGGGCGATCATCGACGGCGTGCGGCGGGCCAAGCCGCCGGAGGCGACGGCCTGGGAGGTGGCGGCGGAGACGCTGGAGGCCCACGACGAACTGGAGGCGGCGGAGGCGACCCTGACGGAGGCCGCGACCCTCCTGGTGACGTCTCCGGACGACCTCCCCCACGCCACCCGGTCGCTGCTCTCGACCCGCCACCGGATCCGCCGCATGCTGGCCCTCCCCCACGACGACGGGGACGACCTGGCGGACCGCTTGCACACGGCGGCCGTGCCGCTGGACGAGCTGCACGACCCGAAGCGGTTGTGGTCGCTGGGCTCCTCGGACCCGGCGGAACTCCAGGCGGAGATCGCCCGCCTCCGCTCCGAGTTGGGCACCTACCGCACGGCCCTCTCCCGCCCGTTCCCGGTGGCGGTCCTGCACTGGCCGGAACCGGAACTGAACGAGCTCCTCGCGGCCTACCCGGAGCTGGAGGCCGAGTACCCCACGTACCGGGCCCACCTCACCGACATCGAGGCGTCACTCCGCGAACTCGCCCAGGCCGGCACCCCCAACCTCGGCATCGTCCGCGCCACGGTCCCCTCCTATGAAGCCTTCGCCGCCTCCGAATCCGCCCGCCCCTCGAACGCGGACCTCCTCCCCCAGTACGCCACCACCCTGGCGGCCCGGGCCCGGGCCAGCGCCTGGCCGCCGCCCCGCGGCGCGGCGTGCTGGTGCGGCTCGGGGGCCACGTACGGGGAGTGCCACGGCGCGGAGTGACCGACCCCGCCCCCTCGAACCGACCCCGCCCCCTCGAACCGACCCCGCCCCCTCGAACCGACCCCGCCCCCTCGAACCGCCCTCCTCGAAGCGACCCGTTCCTTCGAACCGCCCCCGCACGACGTCGAACCGGCGCACCGCCGGGCCGACGCGGTCACCCGAAAGGCTCCCGCCGTGTCCCGCATCCCCTCCTCCGCCGTCGCCGCCGTCGCCGCCACCGGGCTCGTCGGGGGATACGCCGTCGCACGGTGGACCGGGAAGCGGCCCCTCGGCGGGGTGGTGCTCGCCCTGGCCGGCGGGGTGGCCGCGCGGGAGTGGCAGCAGGTGGGCGGGGGCAAGGTGGCCGCCGGGCTCACCGGTGCCTATGTCGCCGCGTTCGCCGGGTCCCACCCGCTCGCGAAGCGGATCGGGGCCTGGCCCGCGGTGTTCTCCGTGGCCGCCGGCATGGCCGCGGCGTCCTGGGCCGTCACCCGCGGGAAGGGGTGACGGTCCGCGCCGTCACCCGCCGGAGGTCCAGGGGGCTGCCGCCCGCTCAGCCACCCAGCGCATGGCTCGCCGTGTAGATCAAGAGGCCGGCCAGGGCGCCCACCACCGTGCCGTTGATGCGGATGAACTGCAGGTCGCGTCCGATGTTGGCCTCGATCTTCTTGGACGTCTGGTCGGCGTCCCAGCCGGCGACCGTGTCGGTGATCAGGGACGTGATCTCGTGGCGGTACGTCGTGACGACGTACGCCGCCGCGTCCTCCGCCCAGCCCTCCACCTTCGCCTGGAGTCGGGAGTCCGTCGCCAGACGGCTGCCCAGGGAGATCAGGGAGGCCCGGGCGCGGAGGCGGAGCTGGCTGTGGTCGTCCTCCGCAGCCGCGATGATCAGTGAGCGGACCGAGGACCAGGCCGAGGCGATGACGTCCTGGACTTCCGGGCGGGCCAGGACCTCCGCTTTCAGGCGCTCCACGCGGGCCCTCGTGTCCGTGTCGGCCTGGAGGTCGGTCGCGAAGTCGGTGAGGAAGCGGTCGATCGCACCGCGCGCCGGGTGGCCCGGCATGTCCCTCATCTCCGTGACGAAGCGGAGGAGTTCCTTGTACACGCGCTCGCCGATGCGCCGGTCGACGAAGCGCGGGGTCCAGCCCGGGGCACCGCCCTGGACCGCGTCCATCACCGAGTCCCCGTGGGTGACGAGCCAGTCGTGGGCGCGGCTGCAGATCAGGTCGACGGCCCGGTGGTGGGCTCCGTCGGCGACCACCCTCTGCAGCGTCTTGCCCAGGCCGGGCGCGATCTCCGCCGCTTCTGCCCGACGGGTGATCGCCTCGCCGACCACCGCCTGCACGTCCGCGTCCCGCAGCACCGTGAGCGCGCCGCGCAGGGCCGTCGCCAGTTCCGCGGTGACCCGGTCGGCATGGGCCGGGTCCGCCAGCCAGGCGCCCAACCGGCCGCCGATGCCCAGGGCGTGGAGCCGACCCCGCACGACGTCGGCGGAGAGGAAGTTCTCGCCCACGAAGGTGCCCAGTGACGCGCCCAGCTGGTCCTTCTTCGTCGGGATGATCGCCGTGTGCGGGATCGGCAGGCCCAGCGGGCGCCGGAAGAGGGCCGTCACCGCGAACCAGTCCGCGAGCGCACCGACCATGCCGGCTTCCGCCGCCGCCGCGACATAGCCCGCCCAGGCTCCCCCGCCCGCGCTCCGGGCCCAGGTGGCCAGGGCGTAGACCGCCGCGACGACGAGGAGCAGGCACGTCGCCAGCGCCTTCATCCGGCGGACGCCCCGGCTCTTCTCCTCGTCCGCCGCCGTGTACGCGAAACTCACCATCGACTCGACCTCCCTACCTCAGGGGACTCCCGGAGCTCGTCCCGAGTTCCCCCGTACATCTTCGCGATCACCGCCCCGATGTCCGGCTCCCGCACCGAGGGGGGCGACGAGGGGATGCTGCGAAGCCGCACCGCGCTCGGGGCGGGGAAGCCGCCGGTCCGCACGGGACCGCTTCCCCATGGGACTTCGCACGGTAATTGTCAGCCTTTCGGGAGTTTCGCTCGCTTACCGTGCAATATGTGATGCCATGTCCCCTTCTTCTGGTACGAACCCGGATGCGAACTGGGAACCGAGGGACCCCACCCTCCCGGCACCACGACCGGACGCACGCCCGAAGAAACGCCCCCGCCGCGTCCTGCGGGCCCTCTTCGGGCTGCTGCTCCTCGGCACGCTGCTGCTCGCCGGCGCCTTCACCGCCGGCTACCTCCTGGTGGAGATCCCGCCCGCCAACGCCAGCGCCGTCGCCCAGTCCAACGTCTACCTCTACCGGGACGGCACCCCCCTCGCCCGCGACGGCGAGGTCAACCGGGAGAACGTCCGCCTCGACCAGGTTCCGCTCACCGTGCGGCGAGCCGTGCTCGCCGCCGAGGACCGCGACTTCCACACCTCGCGCGCCGTCGATCCCAAGGCGATGGTCCGGGCCGCCTGGAACACCGTCACCGGCAAGGGCCGCCAGTCCGGCTCCACCATCACCCAGCAGTACGTCAAGAACTACTACCTGGGCCAGGAACAGACCCTCAGCCGCAAGGCCAAGGAGTTCTTCATCGCGATCAGACTGGGCCGCGAGAAGAGCAAGGAGGACATCCTCCAGGGCTATCTGAACACCAGTTACTTCGGCCGGAACGCCTACGGCGTGCAGGCCGCCGCCCGTGCCTACTACGGCAAGGACGTCGGGGGGCTCGACACCGCCGAGGGCGCGTACCTCGCCGCCCTCCTCAAGGCCCCCAGCGCCTACGACGTCACCACCCACCCGGAGAACCGGGCCAAGGCCGTCGCCCGCTGGCACTACGTCCTCGACGGGATGGTCGGCGAGGGCTGGCTCAGCCCCGCGGACCGTGCCGCCGCCCGCTTCCCCGCGCCCCGGACCGCCCGCCCCGCGACCGCCCTCTCCGGGCAGCGCGGCTATGTCGTCCAGGCCGTGGAGGAGTACCTCACCGAGCGCGGGATCCTCGACGAAGAGGCCCTCGCCAGCGGCGGCTTCCGGATCACCACCACCCTGGAGCCCGCGAAGCAGGAGGCCCTCACCGAGGCGGTCGAGGAGCGGGTGGTCTCCCGGCTCGACCCGGCCGGCGTGCCGGCCGACCGCTACGTGCGGGTCGGGGCGGCGGCCGTCGATCCGGCGAACGGCAAGGTCCTCGCCCTGTACGGCGGCGTCGACTACACCCAGCAGTACGTCAACAACGCCACCCGCCGGGACTACCAGGTCGGCTCCACCTTCAAGCCCTTCGTCTTCACGGCCGCCGTCCAGAGCGGCGCACAGACCCAACAGGGCCTGCCGATCACCCCGTACACCCTGTACGACGGCACCGACCGGCGCCCGGTGGAGGGGTGGAGCGGCAGCCCGTACGACCCGGCCAACGAGGACGGGAGGAGCTACGGGGAGATCCCCGTCGGCACCGCCACCGACCTCTCGGTGAACACCGTGTACGCGCAGATGGCGGTCGACGTCGGCCCCGCGCACGTACGGCGCACCGCGATCGCCCTCGGGGTGCCCGGCTCCACGCCGGACCTCACCGCCTCCCCCTCCATCGCCCTCGGCCCCGCCACCGCCAGCGTCCTCGACATGGCCTCGGCGTACGCCACGCTCGCCGCGCACGGACGGAACGGCACCTACTCCCTCGTCGAGGACGTCAGCCGCGACGGCCGGCACCTCGCGCTCCCGGCCGCCCGCCGCCGGCAGGCGGTGAGCCGCGAAGCGGCCGACACCACCACGGCGATCCTGCGGAGCGTCGTCGAGACCGGCACGGGCACCGCGGCCCAGGCTGCCGGGCGCCCCGCGGCGGGCAAGACGGGAACGGCCGAGGACGACAAGGCCGCCTGGTTCGCCGGCTACACCCCGGACCTCGCGGCGGTCGTCGCGCTGATGGGGCAGGACCCCGAGTCGGGCGCGCAGGAACCGCTCTACGGGGCCCTGGGACTGCCGCGGGTCAACGGGGGCGGGGCGCCGGCCGAGATCTGGGCCCGGTTCACCCGCGAAGCCCTGGCGGGGACGGCACCGCAGGACTTCGAGCTGCGGCTGATGCCGGGGGCGGAGGAGATGCCGCAGGTCCCGCCGACGCCGGACGGCCCGGAGGGGCCGCCCGGTCCGGAGGGCTGGCCCGAGACGGGCTGGGCGGGGCCGGAAGCGGCACCGCGCGGCCCCGCTCCCGTGCGCGCCCCGGACCGGGCGGCCCCTCCGGGCACCCGGGGTCAGTGACCCGAGGTCGCCTTGAGTCCCACCACGGCGACCAGCAGCAGGCAGACGAAGAAGATCCGGGCGGCGGTCGCCGGCTCGCCGAGCACCACCATGCCGAGCACCGCCGCACCGGCCGCACCGATGCCGACCCACACCCCGTACGCCGTGCCGATCGGCAGGGTCTTGGCCGCCTGGGACAGCAGCAGCATGGAGGCCACGATCCCGGCAGCGGTGAACGCGCTGGGCCAGGGGCGGGTGAAGCCTTCGGTGTACTTCATGCCGATCGACCAGCCGACTTCGAGCAGACCGGCGACGACGAGCAGGAACCAGGCCATGACGGAACACCTCCGCGAGACGGATCAACAGGGGTGCGTCGTCTTGTCGTCGACCCGGTACGGCGCGTCTCGTCGGGGTGCCCCCAGGCTAGCAAGGAACGAGCGGGGCCCCGGTGACCGTGGTCACCGGGGCCCCGGGAGGTCCCGCGCTCCTTCGCTACAGGTAGAGGCCGGTCGAGTCGGAGGTCCCCTGGAAGCGGTCCGCGGCCACCGCGTGCAGGTCGCGCTCCCGCATCAGGACGTAGGCGACGCCCCGCACCTCGACCTCGGCCCGGTCCTCGGGGTCGTACAGCACCCGGTCGCCGATCTCGACGGTGCGGACGTTCTGGCCGACCGCGACGACCTCGGCCCAGGCGAGGCGGCGGCCGACGGCGGCGGTCGCCGGGATCAGGATGCCTCCGCCGGAACGCCGTTCCCCCTCCGGGGAGTCGGTACGGACCAGGACCCGGTCGTGGAGCATCCGGATGGGCAGTTTGTCGTGCGTGTTCTCGCTCACGGAGTGAACCTACCTGTCCGGGCGGGTCGCCCGTGTCGGGGAAGGGTCACGCCTTGTTCCGCCGCGAGGAAACGATCAGCCCGACGACGGCGAGGGCCACCACGGCCGCCGGGACGACCCGCTCCAGACGGGGTGCGCCGTCCTCGTCCGTGAACCGGGCCTTGACGTCCGAGACGACCCGGTTGACGGCGACGAAGGCGCGTCCGGCGGTCTGGTCGACCGTCGAGGCGACCTTGGCCTTGGCGTCCCCGACGATCGTCTTCGGGTGCATCCGAATGCCGATCTCGTCGAGCGTGACGGCGAGCTGCTCGCGCCGGCGGACGATGTCCGCCTCGATCTGCGCAGGGGTCCTGGCCTCCGACACCGCGCTGCCTCCGTAGTCGTATTCCGGTCGTTGACGTTCAGTCTGTCAGTTCCACCGCCGCCGGGTGGCCGCAGACCCCCCATTAGGCTCTTATCGCGTACGCGAAACACTCCCGAGGAGAGCCATGAGCGAGCGACTGCAGCCCGGCGACACCGCCCCCGCCTTCACCCTTCCCGATGCGGACGGCAACGAGGTCTCCCTCGCGGACCACAAGGGGCGCAAGGTCATCGTCTACTTCTACCCGGCCGCCCTGACCCCCGGTTGCACCAAGCAGGCCTGCGACTTCACCGACAACCTGGCCCTGCTGACGGAGGCGGGCTACGACGTCATCGGCGTCTCCCCCGACAAGCCGGAGAAGCTGGCGAAGTTCCGCGAGAAGGAGAACCTGACGGTCACCCTGGTCGGTGACCCGGAGAAGACGACCCTGGAGGCGTACGGCGCCTTCGGCGAGAAGAAGCTCTACGGCAAGCTGGTGAAGGGCGTGATCCGCTCCACGATCGTGGTCGACGAGGACGGCAAGGTCGAGCACGCCTTCTACAACGTGAAGGCCACGGGACACGTCGCCAAGATCATCCGGGACCTGGGGATCTGACCCCGGACCGCACCGCGACGGGCCGCCCCGTGCCGCCGGGCACGGGACGGCCCGCGGCCCGTCCTCTCCTGCGGAGGGTGCGCGACGCGGGGCGCCCGCCCGGCGACCACCGGGCCCGCCCGCGTTCCCGTCGCGGCAACTGACGTGCGGGGCGGGCGCATCCAAGTGCCGGGGCCCCTCCCGGTACCATGGCAGGCGACGAGCGGCGGTGGCGCAACGGCTGACGCAGCAGACTTAGGATCTGTGGCCCTTGATCGGGCTTGAGGGTTCGAATCCCTTCCGCCGCACGGAAATGGCCTGCGAATCACCTTCCTGATTCGCAGGCCGTGCACATGGGGCCTCAGCCCAGCAGCTCCCGCACCACCGGCACCAGGGCCCTGAAGGCCTTGCCCCGGTGGCTGATCGCGTTCTTCTCCTCGGGCGACAGCTCGGCACAGGTCACCCGGTGGCCCGCCGGCTGGAGGATCGGGTCGTAGCCGAAGCCGTTCGTGCCGACCGGGGCGTGGCGGAGGCTGCCCTCCATGCGGCCCTCGACGACGCGCTCCGTGCCGTCGGGCAGCGCCAGGGCCGCCGCACAGGCGAAGTGGGCACCGCGGTGGGCCTCGTCGATGTCGGACAGTTGCGCCAGGAGCAGGTTCAGATTGGCGCGGTCGTCGCCGTGGGCGCCTGCCCAGCGGGCCGAGAAGATGCCGGGGGCGCCGTTGAGGACGTCGACGCAGAGGCCGGAGTCGTCGGCGACGGCCGGCAGGCCCGTGGCGCGGGCGAGGGCGTGGGCCTTCAGGAGGGCGTTCTCGGCGAAGGTGACGCCGGTTTCCTTGACGTCGGGGACGTCGGGGTACGCGTCCGCGCCGACGAGTTCGAGGTCGAGGCCCGCGTCGGCGAGGATCGCGTGGAGTTCGGTGATCTTGCCCGCGTTGCGGGTGGCGAGGATCAGACGGGTCATGTCCCCGATTATCCGGGGTCGTCCGGGGCGTCTCAGCCGGGCGTGCAGACCTTGGCCACCTCGCCCGCGGCATCGGTGATCGGGGTGAGGTCCGGGGTGGTGTCGCCGTTCCTGACGGCCGCGCGGACCGCGTCCACGCCCTTGCCGAGGTCATCGACGGCCTTGGAGAGGTCGGCGTTGCCCGTGGTGCCCCCGAGGTTGTCGAGCTCGGTGGTGATCGAGTCCAGGGACTCCTCGATCTGCGTGACGTCGTTGGAAGCGTTGGAGACGGCCTGCTGCAGGTTCTGCACGGACGTGGCTATCGCGTCGGCGGTCCTGACGCAGTCCATGGCCGTGTCGAAGGCTCCGCAGCCGCTCAGGACGGTGACGAGCGCGACGGCCGTGGCCACGGCGGGTGCGAGACGGCGCTTCAAGACGGTTCCTCCCCAGTACGGACGGGCGTGCGGGCGCACGGATCGTACCCGTGCGCCCGTTGCCCGTCATGACGCGGCCGGGGGTCAGAGGGTTCCTTCGAGCACCTTGCGCTGGATCTCGGCCAGTTCGGCGCAGCCGCCGGAGGCGAGGTCGAGGAGGGCGTTGAGCTCCTTGCGGTCGAAGGGCTCGGCCTCGGCGGTGCCCTGGACCTCGACGAAGCGGCCGTCGCCGGTGCAGACGACGTTCATGTCGGTGTCGGCGCGGACGTCCTCCTCGTAGCAGAGGTCGAGCAGCGGAACGCCGTCGACGATGCCGACGGAGACGGCGGCGACGGTGCCGGTCAGCGGCTTGCGGCCGGCCTTGACCAGCTTCTTCCCCTGGGCCCAGGCGACGGCGTCGGCCAGGGCGACGTAGGCGCCGGTGATGGCGGCGGTGCGGGTGCCGCCGTCGGCCTGGAGGACGTCGCAGTCGAGGACGACGGTGTTCTCGCCGAGGGCCTTGTAGTCGATGACGGCGCGCAGCGAGCGGCCGATGAGGCGGGAGATCTCGTGGGTCCGACCGCCGATCTTGCCGCGGACCGACTCGCGGTCGCCGCGGGTGTTGGTGGCGCGGGGGAGCATGGAGTACTCACCGGTGACCCAGCCCTCGCCGCTGCCCTTGCGCCAGCGCGGGACGCCTTCGGTGACGGAGGCGGTGCAGAACACCTTGGTGTCGCCGAAGGAGATGAGGACGGAGCCCTCGGCGTGCTTGCTCCAACCGCGTTCGATGGTGACGGGACGGAGCTGTTCGGGGGTACGGCCGTCGATGCGAGACATGGCACGAGCCTAGCCGGACATGACGGAGGGCCCGTTCCCCTGCCGGAACGGGCCCTCCTCAGGATGCGAGCGGAACGCTCACGCTCACATCAGGTCTTCGATCTCCGCGGCGATCGGGTCGGCGTCGGTGCCGATGACGACCTGGATGGCGGTGCCCATCTTCACGACGCCGTGGGCGCCGGCGGCCTTCAGGGCGCCCTCGTCGACGAGGGCGGGGTCCACGACCTCGGTGCGCAGGCGGGTGATGCAGCCTTCGACCTCTTCGATGTTGTCGATGCCGCCGAGCCCGGCGACGATCTTCTCAGCCTTGCTGGCCATGTGTTTCTCCCTGTCCGTTCCGTTCGCGAGCACGCGAATCTCGGCGCACCTGCGGTCCGCTTCGTCACCGTAACCCACGGTTGGCCCAACTTCGCGAGCGAGTGCAGCCGTTCTGCCGAATGATGACGATCACCGGCGGCCTGCCCTCTGTGGGCTCCCGGAGCCTATCGCAACTGGTCTACACCAGTCTGCAACAAGATGCGGGCCGGGCCTGTTCCCGGCAGGGAGGACGCCGATGAGCACCGACAGCGCTGCGGCACGGCCGAAGAAGCCCACCTGGGGCGGGCTCTTCCAGGGCCTGCAGAAGATGGGTCGCAGCCTTCAGCTCCCCATCGCCGTCCTTCCGGCGGCCGGCATCATCAACCGGCTCGGACAGCCGGACGTCTTCGGCGCCGACGGCCTCGGCTGGGACAACGTCGCCAAGGTCATGGCGGGCGCCGGCGGCGCGCTGCTCGACGGCAACCTGGGCCTGCCCCTGCTGTTCTGCATCGGCGTCGCCATCGGCATGGCGAAGAAGGCGGACGGCTCGACCGCGCTGGCGGCCGTGGTCGGCTTCCTCGTCTACTACAACGTGCTGCGCCAGTTCCCGGTGACCTGCCCCGAGGGCACGGCGGACATCGGCGGCGGCTGCCTGGCCCCGGGGGAGCTCTACTCCGGGTACACGTACCAGAACCCGGGCGTCTTCGGCGGCATCATCATGGGCCTGCTGGCGGCCTGGTTCTGGCAGCGGTACCACCGGGTGAAGCTGGTCGACTGGCTCGGCTTCTTCAACGGCCGCCGGCTCGTCCCGATCATCATGGCCTTCGTCGGGATCGCGTTCGCCTCGCTCTGCCTGTGGATCTGGCCGCCCATCGGCGACGCCCTGGAGAACTTCAGCGACTGGCTGGTCGGACTGGACGCCTGGGGCTCCGGCATCTTCGGTGTCGCCAACCGGGCCCTGCTGGTCATCGGCCTGCACCAGTTCCTGAACGTGCCCATCTGGTTCCAGTTCGGCACGTACACCAAGCCGGACGGGACGGTCGTCCACGGTGACATCAGCATGTTCCTCGCGGGCGACCCCAACGCCGGACAGTTCACCACCGGCTTCTTCCCGATCATGATGTTCGCGCTGCCGGCGGCGGCGCTCGCGATCACCCACTGCGCCAAGCCGCACCGGCGCAAGGCGGTCGGCGGCCTGATGCTCTCGGTCGCCCTGACCTCCTTCGTCACCGGCATCACCGAACCGATCGAGTACTCGTTCCTGTTCATCGCACCGGTGCTGTACGCGATCCACGCGGTGCTCACCGGCGTGTCGATGGCGCTGACCTGGGCGGTCGGCGTGAAGGACGGCTTCAGCTTCTCGGCCGGCCTGATCGACTACGTGATCAACTGGAACCTGGCGACCAAGCCGTGGCTGATCATCCCGATCGGCCTGGGCTTCGCGGTCGTGTACTACGTGATCTTCCGGTTCGCGATCATCAAGTTCGACCTCCCCACCCCCGGTCGCGAGCCGGACGAGCTGGAGGAGCAGATCGAGCGGGACATCACCAAGGCCTGAGCCCCGTCCCGCGCCACACGTCCCGACCGCTTTGAGGCTTTCGCCCTCCCCGTAAGGCCCGACAGAGGCCCCCGGACCTGACCGTCCGGGGGCCTTATGTCGTGCATTTCCAGCTATGACTCGGTCCACAAAATTCGAAGGTTCCTTATCTAAGTCTCACGTGCTACAACTGGTCTACACCACTCATTGGTGTAGACCACGCGGTCGAGATCGCCGCGTTCCACGGGACGTCGCCGTCACCCCCTTTCTGTCCTCTGGCGGCGCCTTGCCTTACTGGAGGAAGTTGATGAGTACGGCCACCGCCCAGGCCGCCGCTCCCGCGAAGAAGCGCGGATCCGGCCTGTTCCAGGGCCTGCAGAAGGTCGGTCGCAGCCTGCAGCTGCCGATCGCCGTGCTGCCGGCCGCGGGTATCTTGCTCCGTCTCGGCCAGAACGACGTGTTCGGCAAGGACGGTCTCGGTTGGGACAAGGTCGCCTCGGTCTTCGCCACCGCCGGCGGCGCGGTATTCGACCACCTGCCCCTGCTCTTCTGTATCGGCGTCGCCATCGGCTTCGCCAAGAAGGCGGACGGCTCCACCGCCCTCGCCGCGCTCGTGGGCTTCCTGGTCTACGAGAACGTGCTGAAGGCCTTCCCCGTCGCCGAGGCGGTCATCAACACGACCGCCAACGACGGTGTCGACGTCGCCGCGAAGTACAACAACCCGGGTGTCCTCGGCGGCATCCTCATGGGTCTGATCTCGGCTGTCCTGTGGCAGCGGTTCCACCGCACCAAGCTGGTCGACTGGCTCGGCTTCTTCAACGGCCGCCGACTCGTCCCGATCATCATGGCCTTCGTCGGCACCGCCGTGGGTGTCGTCTTCGGCCTCGTCTGGGAGCCGATCGGCAACGGCATCTCCTCCTTCGGCGAGTGGATGACCGGCCTCGGCGCCGGTGGCGCCGGCCTCTTCGGCCTCATCAACCGCGCGTTGATCCCGGTCGGCATGCACCAGTTCGTGAACACCGTCTCCTGGTTCCAGATCGGCGACTTCACCAACGCGGCCGGCGATGTCGTCCACGGCGACCTGAACCGCTTCTTCGCCGGTGACCCGAGCGCCGGAATCTTCATGTCGGGCTTCTTCCCGATCATGATGTTCGGCCTCCCGGCCGCCGCGCTCGCCATCGCGCACTCCGCCCGTCCGGAGCGCCGCAAGGCCGTCCTGGGCATGATGCTCTCCCTCGCGTTGACCTCCTTCGTCACCGGCATCACCGAGCCGATCGAGTTCACGTTCATGTTCATCGCGCCGGCCCTGTACGCGATCCACGCCGTCCTGACCGCCGTCTCGATGGCCGTCACCTGGGCCCTCGGCGTCCACGCGGGCTTCACCTTCTCCGCCGGCCTCATCGACTACGGCCTGAACTGGAACCTCGCGACCAAGCCCTGGCTGATCATCCCGATCGGCCTGGTCTTCGGAGCCGTCTACTACGTGGTCTTCCGCTTCGCGATCACCAAGTTCAACCTCCCCACCCCGGGCCGTGAGCCCGAGGAGGAGCTGGAGGACCTCACCAAGGCGTGAGTCCCGCCCGCACGACGGGAAGGGCCCCGGAACCATCACGGGATGCCGTTGGTTAATTCGGGGCCTGGCGTGACGTCGGCCTTCAAGACTCGGTTGTGGTCTTGAAGGCCGGCGTTGTCGTATGGGGTGGGTGCG
>NZ_JBHYMF010000059.1:0-39625 GCF_042742855.1 Streptomyces sp. NPDC058877
GCCGAGCTGATCGAGATGCAGGGTCCCTGGAAGGACGTCGACCAGGTCGAGCGGGCGATCTTCCAGTGGATCACCTGGTACAACGAAGAACGCCTTCACTCCGCGCTCGACTACGTACCGCCCGCCGAGTACGAAGAAGCCTTCTGGCGGAGCCAGGAACAGACCCCGCAGTCCGCCTGAAACAAGATCACCGGACTCTACGAAACTCGGGGCAGCTCACCGTGCCGTTGTCCCGGAGCTCGCCTTCTCCCAGCGCAAGTACCCCTGCCCCGGCAGCAAGGAGGGAGTTCCGCGCTCTCGATTCGCTCGACCGCAAGCCGGTCCCGCAGGGGGCGGATCTGCATGGCATGCCTCCACAGACATCGAGGTCGCCGCAAGGGGGACCCAGTAGTGCGAGGCCGGTCGGCCTCGACGTCGATCACGTCCTCTCTCTGGAAACCACCGCCCGGCTCCGGGACGTGGTTGTCCGGGCAGTCACGGCGGACAGGGGAAGACCGGCGATCCGGAGGTCCTGGTGGCGACGCAGGCCGGCTCCCTTTCCGCGTTCGGCTGACACGGCCGGAAACCGGACCCTACGCTGATGTTGATCATCTTTGCCCACGCCGACTGAACCGAGGACCTCCTCATGGCAAGCGTGCTCCCCAACGGTGCGACCCTCAGCGATACCGCCGAAAGCGCCCTCAATGCGGCGCGGAACCGGACCGAGTACGAAGACGCCCTGCGGCAGGCGCCGGCCTGCCTCTACGAAGACCCCTTCGGCAGCGGCATGACCTACTACGAGAAGACAGCCGACGGGCACCTCTTCCTCAGGCACACGGCCGCCTGCAATCTCCAGCCGGAACGCTGCCCGGAGGGCTACCTCTACTTCAACATGACCGAGCAGAAGAACCTCTACCCCGACGAGACCCCCCGCCTGGGCGACGGCAGCGACCCCAACCCGCAGACCGGCCAGATCTACTAGATCCGCCGGGTTGACGCTGACGGCCGGCACCGGTGCCACTGGGCAACCGCCCCGATGGAACCGTCGCACTGCCCGGTGCATGAGCGACCGCGGCCACCTGTCCAAGCCGTGAGCCGCTTCGCGCGTACGGATGTCCTGCGGACCGGCGCTGAGCAGGTCGTCGTCCAGCGCCCGGAATCCGCAACGTGCGTAGTAGGGGCCGTTCCACGGCACTTCGGTGAACCTCGTGAGGGTCGGGGCGGGAACTCCGTGGGCTGCCGCCCGCTCGGCAAGGTGGTCCAGTAGCGACCGTCCGATGCCCTGGCCCGCACTGTCGGGGTGCACCGACATCTGTTCGATGCGAAGGTTGCCGTCGACGCGGTCAGCGATGAGACAGGCCATCGGAGCGTCGGACTCGTCGACGGCCACCCAGGCCGGTCCCGGCCGTTGGTACCGGGCGAGTTCATCGAGCGGCAGCGGCTCGTCCTCCGCGGTCTCGGGCATGCCGATGTCGCGGAAGCACCGTCCGGCCGCTCGCTCGATGTCCGGGAGCAGAGGCAGTCCCTCGCTCCGGACGTCTCGAATACGCATGGCCTCATTGTCTGAGGCTCAGTAGCTGTTGTCGTTCCGATCTTGAGG
The DNA here is from genome assembly GCF_042742855.1 of Streptomyces sp. NPDC058877. Lineage (NCBI taxonomy): Bacteria > Bacillati > Actinomycetota > Actinomycetes > Kitasatosporales > Streptomycetaceae > Streptomyces > Streptomyces sp. NPDC058877. The sequence continues at coordinate 1,580 of NZ_JBHYMF010000059.1, forward strand.
AGTGGGCGTCGAGTGGGAGTCTCGATCGGGTGATCGCGGCCGGCCGTGGGCATGGAAGCAGAGCCTCTTGGTAGCTCGGGGTTGCGAAGCCAACCGAGATCCAGGAGACCGTGTTGCCGCAGTTGTACGTGCTCGCGCCGGTGGGGTTCGACTCGGCTGTTCTGTCGTGTGATTGTGTCGCTCACAGGTTCGGGAACGCGGCCGATCACCCGGAACGTGTTCAGCGGTATCCCTCGGACATGCCGGACGCGGAGTGGGCTGTGGTTCGGCCGCTGCTGCCGGTGCCGGGCTGGATGCGGGGCCGGGGTGGGCAGCCGGAGGCGTACTGCCAACGGGCGATACTCGACGCGATCCGGTGTCTCCGTCGGTGGCAGTACCAGTCGACCCACTCGGCGGTGGCCAGCCAGCTCGACCTGGGAAAGGGTCTTCCAGGTCCGCTGTGGCTTGATCGGCTCGGTCTTGAGCAGGCCGGTCGTGCTCTCCATCAGAGCGTTGTCGTACGCATCGCCGACGGAGCCGATCGAGGCCGCGATGCCGACCGCGTCCAGATGCTCGGCCAGCCTGAAGCTCGTGTATTGCTCGGACTCAGCCGGTCGTCGCGACACCGTTTTCTTGGAGGGATAGTAGGTGCTCGTTGAGGGCTTCGGCGGGGGTCTTCGAAAACGGTTCAATCTGTCGCTTCAGTGACCCACGCAATGCGGCCCCCCGAGCGGGATGGCCGCGAGTCTCTCCCAGGTGATGGTCTTGGCGGTGCTGTCCGCAGTGGGATGCGCGGCGTGCCGGACAGACGAAAGATCGCTGACTGTAAACAATCTGTCGCTTTGTGTCGTGCAGCGAAAGGATCCATGGGCGCGGCCGTATCTCTTGCGTGGGCTGTGCGTGTCGAAGGTAGGGAGTGTTCATGGAATCCGTCGAATTCGGGACCACGCCGGCCGAGCGGCTGGAGCGGGTGCGGGGGCAGTTGCGGAGCGAGCCGGTGGTGGGCACGCGGGCCGGGCAGCGTACGCAGCCGTCGCCGGGGTCGAACCTGCTGCTGGGGGTGATGCTGCATGCGGCAGCCCGGCTGGAGGCCGGGCTGGAGCTAACCGACTTCGAGGCGCGGATGGTGGCTCCGCTGCGGCTGCTGTTGCCTGAGGAGGAGGTCCGCGACTTCGGGCGACTGTACCGGGAGGAGAGTGCCGCGCGCAGCACGGCCTCCGTGTTCCCCGAGGTCCTCACCTCCCGCACCCTGGAGCAGGGCTATGCGGCGGCCGACCTCGTCAAGGACCTGCCCGCGCTGCGTGAGGAGGTGCTCGCGCAGGCGAACATCAACATCGTCGACCTCGACAAGGCGGAGCCGGGCCAGGAGTCCTGGGACAGCGCGGAGTTCATCGCGGGCCAGGCCGCCTACGGCTACGGGGCCACGTTCGTCACCGCCTCCCAGGCCCCGCCCGCCGACGACCCGGGCGTGGCTGCCTCGTTCATCGGCCGGGTGGACATGTACGCGTTCTTGTGTGAAGACGAGTCAAACGAGTGGTCGGCGTCCGACGAGATCTACTGGGGGGTCAGCTCCGCGGGGGCATTCGGTGCCCGCCAGGAGCTCCTCAGCCGGGTGTTCACCAACGTCGACAAGGGAGAGTGGCACAACTTCGACCAGAACACCACGCTCTACTACGGCCGGGTGAACACCACCTTGGTGTGCAACATCTCGTGCTGGGAGGAGGACGACGGCGGCGCGGAATGGCAGCGCCAGCTGCGCGACAAGCTGCGGGTCATCAGCACCGAACTGCTGAAGTTCGTCGATGTCATGGAGATCTACGGCTTCTTCGCGCCCCAGTACGGCGATTTCCTCGACTACGTCACGATCACTGCGATCGTCGCCCGCATCGTGGCCTGGCTGATCGACCTGTTCCGCAACGACGACGACCTGATCCAGGAGCGCACCCTGGTCTTCAGCCAGGACGCGCTGCGCAAGCTGGTGACCGAGGGCGGGGCCGGCTCGACCGGCTGGGTCTTCAACGGCGGCGACGCCGAAGGCCGCCACCGCCTGCAGCTCAAGTGGATCGGCAACCCGCCCCCCGCCGACAACCCCGGCGACCTCAAGGTCCTCTCTCCGGCAGGCGGCCAGTGGGGCTCTATCACCCGGCTGCGCGGCGCCACCGACTCCGAGCCCGCGCTCGCGGTCGTCGGCGGCAACCTCCATGTCGCGCAGCGCGGCATGGACGACAACACCTGGGTCGGCAGGTTCAACGGCACCGCCTGGGGCGGCTACACCCAGGTCCCCAACCACGTCTCCCGCACCACCCCGGCCCTGGCCGAACACGGAGGCAAGCTCTACCTGGCCACCTGCGGCGACGAGGGCAATCTGTACGTCACCCCCTACGAGGGCAGCTCCTGGGGCAACGCCGCCAAGCTCCCCGGCCGCAGCTCCGCGGCACCCGCCCTGGCCAGCCGCGGGGGACGCCTGTTCTGCGCGACCCGCGGCCGCGAGACCGACGCGGGCGTGTACGTCTCCGCTCTCAACGGCACCACCTGGGCCAACTTCGAGATGGTCCCCGACTTCAAGACCCCCCACGCCCCGGCCCTCGCCGAACACCAGGGCAACCTCTACCTCGCCGCCGTCGGCATGGACGGCAAGACCTACGTCACGTGCCACAACGGCAGCACCTGGTCCGCCGCGACCAACCTCGGCGGGATCACCGACAGCTCCCCGGCCCTGACCGTCCGCGGCGGCGTCCTGTACTGCGCGGTGCGCACCCTGGAATCAGAGATCGCTCTCAACTCCTTCAACGGCACCTCCTGGACCGGCTTCGGCCAGCGGGTCCCGGAGGCGGCGACCATGTCGGGGCCCGCGCTGGCCGGCGGCAGCGGGGACACCCTCCACATCGCCTACCGCAGCACCAACTGACGGCCGCGCCCGGGATGTCCTGCGGCCCGCCGCCATGGTGAGCCGCAGGGCGCCGACCCGACCTCGCCACCGGGGTACGAACACGCGCTCACCCGCCGTCCGGAGGCCGCAGCCGGGAGCGTTCGGCGCGGGCGTCTTCCGAACACCAGCGTGCGGAAGGTGTGGAGCACACCGGTGACGGGTCCGCGGCTGTGGGGGCAGGGAAATCTGGTTGGTGAACACCGAGTGGCACTCCGCCGCGCCCGCCAGCAGACGGAACATGCGCCTCACCGTGCGCACGGCTCTGCCTTGTCCGAACACAGCAGCACGACAAACGGGAAGGAATCGCGCATCAGCCCGTCGGTGTGCTCCAGTCAACACACTGCCCCGACACAGGTCCTGTGCTGGTGAGGAGTGAGCAAGTGGCATCGAAGGCCGAGTGATGGCACACACTCACGTGGGTGCCGCTTTCGAGAAACTGTCCGATCGTACGTGCCGCTCGTCATCCGTCAGGATGGAACGGGCACCGTTCGCCGGAGGGGTCGGCGGCGGGGCGCCTAGCGTGCGTGGCACTGTCGCCCCGCGTAGAGGGCGGCCCCGGACATCCTAGGAAGCCCCCCATGCCGAGTGCCGTGACGAGCCGGAAATTCTCCACCATGTTCGACTGGTTCGACCAGGACCGTGACGGGCAGCTGACCCAGAGCGACTTCGCGGCCACCGCCGGGGTGTTCTCCCGTGCGGCCCGCGAGGAAGACCACACCAATATCGGTGCCATCCACACGGCGTTCGACCAGTGGTGGCAGCTCCTGGTCAAGCACGGCGACACCGACGGCGACGGGCAAGTCTCCCGTGAAGAGTTCGTCACTGTCATGGAGGACACCGTCACCACCGAGGCGCACTTCGAACCGGCGGTCATGGCCATCGCGGACGCCGTCATGAGCGCCGTCGACACCGACCAGGACGGTGTACTGAGCCTTCAGGAGTACGTCCGCCTCTACGACACCCTCGGCGTCGACAGGGACGTCTCCACCGCCGCCTTCCACCTCGTGGACCGCGACGGCAACGGAGTGATCAGCTTCGCCGAGTACCGGGCCGCGATCGTCGAGTTCTACCTCAGCACGGACCCGGCCGCGCCCGGCAACCACCTCCTGGGCCCCGCAGCCTGACCGGCCCGTTCCATCGCACGCCGGACCAACCTCTACTCGGCGCCTTTGCAGAGCAGCGCGTTGGGCACGTCGCTGGGCAGGTCCCTCACCGCGTTCTTCGTGGCCATGCTCTTGATCTTCGCGTCCCCATGGTTGGCCGGGGCCGCGATGCCGACGGCGTGTGCGGCAGCCATCGCGGCCCCGGACTGGGTGAGGGGCGCAAGACGACCACCGGTCCAGGCCGAGACGGTGTCCTCACGGAGGCCCAGCACGTCCACACACTTGCCGCGGTTACAGGCTGCGCCGAGAAGGATGCCGGGAGACTCGATCAGGCCGCGGCAGCCGGTCTGCCGCCCCAGCGGATCCCCTTCTGGCTGCGGGCGCGTTCCCGGCGCTGGGCGGCCAGGACGTCGGGGTGGCGGGCGTTGGCGTTGCGCCAGCGCAGGTAGGTGTGCAGCTCCCGGGTCTGGACCGTGTGGTTCGGATGGTTGGAGTTGGCGAGCGTGAACTGCCGCAGCGGGCCGAACCGGCGGGCGTACGTCCCCCGACGTCCGCCCGCCGGGAAGACCCCGGACCGCAGCGCTCAGCGCACGCCGCGGATCGGCAGGATCGCCAGGGCTCCGAGGAGGGAGAGCGCTCCGCCGAAGAGGAACAGCGGGGTGTAGCCGCCAAGGGCCGTGACCACGGCGGAGGCGACGAACGGTGCGATGATCTGCGGGCCGGCATTGGCGATGTTCAGCACGCCCATGTCCCGGGCGGCGTCCTCGGCCTTGGGCAGCACCAGAGTCACGACGGCGGTGTCGACTGCCATGAAGCAGCCGAACGCCAGACCGTTCAGTGCACTGAAGACGATCATGCCAGTCCACGTCGGGCTGACCACGGGAACCGCCATGACCAATCCGGCCAGCGCGGCCGAGACCCCGACGAAGACCTTGCGGCGGTTCCAACGGTCCGACAGCAGACCTCCGACGACTGTGGACAGGGCCATGGCCGCCATCGACACCGGTGTGAGAACCGCCATCGCGGCCGGTGGGGTCAGATCCGCGGGCAGAATGATGTGGTCGCCCAGGATGTACAGCTGGTAGCCGACGACGGAGAAGTAGCCGAGCACCATCAACGCCCTGCCGATGAACGCCCACCGGAAGTCATGGTCGGCCAGCGCGGACAGAAAGGCCGCGATCCGCTCACGGCGGGGCACGGACGGGGCTGCCGCGGCGGGCTCGCGCCGTGGAACGTCACGGCAGAACGTGGCGAGGAGAAGCGCGGCGCCCGCGGCGACAAGGCCGAGCACCAGGTAGCCCGTGGCGAGCCGCTCGGCGGTGCTGGAAGCGATCAGCACGCCGATCGTGCCGCCGACGGGAAGTGCCAGTCCGACTAGTGCGGAGGCGGTTCCCCTGCGGGCCACGGGGATGCGGTCGGGAACGATGGCCGTCACGGCGGCCTGGTAGACGTTCATCGTGGCCTGGACCAGACACCAACCGATACCCACGAGGACGGCCGTCTGCACGTTTGCCAGGAAGACCAGTCCCGCGAGGGCGGCCAGCGCACCCCCGAGGATCCACGGATTCCGTCGGCCACTACGGTCCGACAGGGCACCGGCGATGGGATTGAAGGCGGTGGCGAAGATGGAACTGGCGCCACCGATCACACCCAGGAGGGCCACCTTGTGGGCCGGATCGATAGCCGCGATCTGGGTGGGCAGCAGGATCGAGCCGACGCCCATGTAGACGGCCATCATCGCGGAGTTGGCGACGAGGAGGAGCAGCATGAGCCCGCGCTGACGGGACTGCACCGGGGCTTCCGCCACCCCGGGTGTCTCCGGTACCTGGGGCTGGATGTCTTCGGTGTTCATGATGACCGCCGGGTGGCGACGCGGGGCGCGCGAATGGCGCCGTGATGACGGTGGGCGGGGATCATGTCGACTCCTCGGGGGGACGAGCGAGATCGGGAGAGAGGGAGACCGCCGCCAGTGAGGGGTGGCGTCCGTGGACCTCGCGGGAGCGGGCCGAAAGTTACACGAGTTACTTCGTGAATGAATCCCTGTGTAGCACCAGAACACCGCCCACGAAAAGGGTTCTATGCAATTTCGAGACCACATTGGTTACTCGTGTAGCTACTGATCGGTCACCCTTGCGTTGATCGTCATGAATGCGCCACCCTTGGCCGAAAGCGCTCGGATACTCCTCCCCAAGGGACGTCTCCACCCGAGCTTCCGTCGCCGAGCAGCCCTCATCTTCGCCGCCAGGCCACACATCGCCGCCGCCAGCCCGGCCGACGGGGCGCCTCTCAGGAAACCGGAGCCTCGCTCCCCGGTCTCCCAACACCACGGAAGGTCCAGATGCCGCATCCCACACCGGCCACAGAGCCGTCTCCGCCACCCGCTGCGCTCCCCCTCCACCCGATGCCGGCCGCACCCCCGCGCGGGGCGCTCCTCGCCGGCACGCTGTGCCTACTGTTCGCCCTCACGGTCGGCATCGCCGCCTCCGGCGGCGCGCCCTACCTCCAGAGCGTCGACGACCTCTGGATGCACCGCATGCGGGGCTCACATCACGGCGGAGCCGCCACCCTCGCCGACGCCCTGGACACGCTGGGCGGGCCGCTCGGCCTCGTCGTCCCCCTGACCGTCGCCGGATGCCTCGCCATTTACGGGCGATGGAGATCGGCCCTCTTCTTCTTCAGCACCGCCGTCGGCGCCAACATCATCGTGATACTGCCCCTCAAGCAGCTCGTCGACCGCCCTCGACCTCCGGAGCCGTGGGTCCTGGTCAGCGGTGGCTCCTTCCCGTCCGGCCAGGTCTTCACCATCACCACGCTCGTACTGGCCGCCGGCGTGACGCTCTTCCCCTCTGTCGCACGCAAGGCGTGGTGGGCCTTCTCGGCCGTCGTCGTCGCGGCCACGATGTGGAGCCGCACCTGGCTACACGCCCAGTGGCTCTCCGACACGGTGGCCGGCGCGGCTGCGGGGGCGGGAGTCACGCTGCTGCTGTGGCGCGCCTTCGCCCCCACACTCAAGGAGGAGGCTCGGCGCGCCGCTACGGACCGCCTGTGGGAGTAGCCACCCCCACACAGCGGCGGAGCCGCATGCACCTCGCAACCCCCGTCGAGCCCCGGACGCTCCCGCCCGGACCGCGCGAGAGCAGGTTCTCGCAGATGCGAATCTAGCCCCATCATATTACACGTGTAACATGCGATGGGGTCGAGGCGGAGGGGGTAACGGCCCCTCCGGTCCCGAGTGCGTGCACGACACCACTCGGGACCGGTTACCCGTCGACGACGGCTCTCCCCTTCGACGAAATGGAGTAATCCGTGTCCCATGACGCGCCCGCCCGACCACGCACTCTCCAGGCTCCCGACGGCACGGTCTTCCGCGACCTGAACGGCAACGGAATCATGGAGCCGTACGAGAACCCGACCCTGTCCGTGTCGGAACGCGTCGCCGACCTCACCCAGCGGATGACGCTGGAGGAGAAGGCCGGCCTGCTGTTCCACACCATGATCGGCATCGACCCGGACGGCTCGCTCGTCGAGCCGGAGCCCGGGGCAGCCGACGACGACCCGATGCGCGCCTCCACCAGCACCATGGTCACGGGCAAGCTCATGAACCACTTCAACCTCTTCGGCACCGCCGCACCTCGACGCATGGCCGAATGGAACAACCGCCTGCAGGACCTGGCCGCCACCACCCGCCTCGGCATCCCCGTGACGATCTCCACCGACCCACGGCATGGCTTCCTGGACAACCCGGGAGCGAGCGCACACACCGAGGGTTTCTCCCTGTGGCCGGAGCCGCCGGGCCTCGCCGCCATCGGCGACGACTCCCTCACCCACCGGCACGCCGACATCGTCCGCCGCGAGTACCTCGCCGTGGGCATCCGCCTGGCCCTGCACCCCATGGCCGACCTCGCCACGGAGCCACGCTGGGCACGCGTCGGGGGAACCTTCGGGTCCGATGCCCAGGTGGCCGCCCGCATGGTCGCCGCCTCCGTCAAGGGCCTCCAGGGAGAGGCCCTCGGCCCGACCAGTGTGGCCGCCATGACCAAGCACTTCCCCGGAGCCGGTCCACAACTGAACGGCGAGGATGCCCACTTCGCGTACGGCCGCGAGCAGGTCTACCCGGGCGGCAACTTCGACTCCCACCTGATCCCCTTCGAGGCCGCCTTCGCCGCGGGGACCTCGCAGATCATGCCGTACTACGCCATGCCGGTCGACACTCCCCACGAGGAGGTCGGCTTCGGCTTCAACAAGGGCATCATCACGGGCCTCCTCCGCGACAAGTACGGCTTCGACGGCGTCGTCTGCACCGACTGGGGGCTGATCACCGACACCCGGATCTTCGGCTCGCCCTTCCCCGCACGCGCCTGGGGAGTCGAGCACCTGGACCGGCTCACCCGGGTGGAACGCGTCCTCGACGCCGGAGCTGACCAGTTCGGCGGTGAATCGGCGCCCGAACTCGTCGTGGAGCTCGTCCGCAGTGGGCGGATCACGGCGGAGCGTCTCGACCGGTCGGTGGCCCGGCTGCTTCGGGAGAAGTTCGTCCTGGGCCTGTTCGACGATCCGTACGTCGCCCCGGACGCCGCCGCGCGCGTGTGCGGGAGCCCTGAGTTCCGAGCAGAGGGGCTCGCCGCCCAGAGCCGTGCCGTCACAGTCCTCAAGGACCGTCCCGCCGGCGCGACCACGCCGCTGCTGCCGCTGCCGCCCGGCACCCGCCTGTACATCCAGGGCGTCGACCACGAGGTTGCCTCGCAGTACACGACCGTCGTTAACACGCCCGAAGAGGCCGATGTCGCGCTGATACGGCTCTCCACTCCCTACGACGAACGCACCGAGGGGCTGGAGAGCTACTTCCGCGCCGGCCGGCTCGACTTCACCGAGGAGGAACTCGAGCCGCTGCTGCGGACGGCCGAGGCGGTGCCCACCGTCTTCGATATCTTCCTCGACCGCCCCGCGGTCGTCCCGGAGATAGCCGCGGAGGCGGCGGCCCTCGTCGCGAATTTCGGCGCCTCGGACACCGCGCTCCTGAACGTCCTCTTCGGTCGTGCTCTCGCCGAAGGCCGCCTGCCGTTCGAGCTGCCGAGCTCGATGGCAGCGATCGCCGCAGGCCACGAGGACGTCCCGAACGACTCGACAGATCCCGTCTACGCCTACGGCCACGGCCTGGTGCTCACACCGCGAGCCGAGTGAGGACCGGGCGCCACATCCTTGTTCTGGGACGCTCCTGTGGGGGCGTCTCAGGCGTGCTGGAGGACGCCCGCCACCTCGGCGCCGATAACGCGTGTAACCTGAACACGGTGCGCCGGGGAACCGGTACGCGTAGAGAAAGGGTGTCATGGCCAAGGAGTCGGCTGCGCAGACCGCTGTCACCAGCGCGGATGTGGCGCGTCTGGCGGGGGTGTCCCGCGCCACGGTGTCGTTCGTCCTCAACAACACCCAGGTCCACCGGGTCAGTGACACGACCCGGGCCAGGGTCCTGGCCGCGGCCGACCAGTTGGGTTACGTGCCCCATGCCGCCGCGCGCTCGCTGCGGGCGGGACGGAACAACCTCGTGCTGATGCCTGCGTCCGTCTCCGCGATCGGCCGTCTGGTCAGCGTCTGGATCGACAACCTGCAGAGCGAGCTCGAGCAGTACGGCTACACGACGGTGATGCACGCGGGGCGGTTCCCCGACCCGGTCACGGCGGCGCGCGCCTGGGCGGAGCTGCGGCCGGCCGCGGTCCTCGCCATCGACGGCGGGAGCCTGACACCGAAGGGGGCAGAGGTCCTCCGTCGGGCGGGAGTGCGCGCCCTGGTCACCTTCGCGGGCCGACCCGTGGAGAGCGTGCAGACCATCGCCTTCGACCACGCGCGCATCGGTGCTGTCGCCATGGAGCACCTCGTCGCGCACGGACGGCGCACGGTGGGCGTCGTCATGCCGCAGGAGCGCGGCCTCACGGCCTTCGCCGAGCCACGGCTCGCGGGTGCGCGAGACGTGGCCTCGCGCACCGCCGCGAGCGTGACGGCGGTGGAGATGGCGTACTCGCTGGAGTCGGCCACCAAACTCGCCGAAAGCTGGCCCGGACGCGGCCTCGACGCGGTGTTCGCGTACAACGACGAGTACGCCGCCCTGCTTATGCACGCGCTGCGGGAGAAGGGCATCTCCGTCCCCGAGGAGGTCGCCGTCGTCGGAGCGGACGACCTCGTCCTGTCGGCACTGCAACACCCCGCACTGACGACGATCCGGTTGGACCTCCCCGCACCCGCCCGGATCGCGGCTGCCCTGCACGACCTCATCGAGAGCGGTACGGCCCCGGACGTGCCCGGTGTCGAGCCCGTGCTGGTGCGGCGTCAGTCCTCGTGAAGCCGTCGTTCCCGCTCGAGCAGCCGGGCGAAGAACGACCACAGGACGAGACCGGTGCCGGCGCCTGCCACGGCGCCGGCGAAGGTGTCGCTGAGCCAGTGGGCGTGGAGCCACGTGCGGCTCCACATCATCGCCAGGACGAGAAGGCTTCCGAAGAGCCACCACATCCGCCTGCGGGCCGCCGGGACGAAGAGCGCTCCCACGAGCACCACGAGAAGCGCCATCCCGGCCGCGTGTCCGGAGGGGAAGGAGCCGTGGTCCACCCGGACCAGTGGGTCGGCCGGCCGGGGCCGGTCGACGAGGTGCTTGAGGGCCTGGACGACCAGGACGTTGCCGACGAGGTAGGTGGTCAGCAGGAAGGCCAACGACCGCCAGCGCCTGCGTGCGGCGAGGAACACGACGATGCCGAGCGGAACCACGACGCCCAGCGGGCCGCCGAGCCAGTTGAGCACCGCGGCCACGGCGGCGTAGACCCCGTCGTGCGGGCCACCCATCCACCGCAGCCACTGGTCGTCCATGCCTTGGAAGAGGGGTCGCTCGGGGTGGTTGAGCACCAGGACGACCAGCACCGCGGCGGACAGCAGGAAGATCGTTCCTGACACGAGCGCTGCGACGACGGGGACGGTCCGCGAGGCGGGAACAGGTGCGGAAGCAGGCCGGCGGCGGGAGAGTGCCGGACTGTCGGGATCGGTGGTTGGGATGCCGGTCATGGGATACCTCTCGCGGTCGCGGCGAGCCGTCGGCCGTGTGTTGCGGATGGGGGGCGAGGCGGGAGGAGGAGAGGCGGGGCGCCACGGGGCGCCCCGCTCGGGCGGATCAGTTGCCCAGGTGCCGCGCGAGGAAGGAGACGCTCTGCCTGACGATCGGCGTCACGTCGGGCGCGCCCAGGAAGATGTGGTCGGCTCCCTCGACGGGGCGCAGGGTCACGTCCCCGTCGGCCGCCTCGAGCGCTCCGGCCATTACTTCGCTCTGGGAGTAGGGCACCAGGCGGTCTTCGGTTCCGTGGATGAGGAGGAAAGGAGGCGGAGTGGGGCCCGCGGGCTCGGCGTAGGTGAGGGGGCTGGCGACGCGCGCTCGGGCGGGCCACTCCTCAGCAGTGCCGCCCAGCAGTGCTTCGAAGGGATTGGGGTACTCCCCCGCGCCCGGCGGAGTGGGCGGGAGAGGCTGCGAGAGCAGCGAGCCGATCTCGGAGACCCCGTACCAGTCGACGACGGCGCGAACACCGCTGTCCTCGTCGCGCACGCCTTCCTCGCCTTCCAGCTCCGCACCGTGATCGTCCGCGCGGACGAGTCCCGCGAGAGCCGCCAGGTGACCGCCGGCCGACTCTCCCCAGACGCCGATGCGGTCCTTGTCTATCCCGAACGTGTCGGCGTACCGGCGTACGTAACGGATCGCGGCCTTGACGTCGTGCAGCTGAGCCGGGAACGGCGCCTCAAGGCTGTGGCGGTAGTCGATGCACACGAGTGCGAGGCCGGCGCCCAGCACGGTGTCGTGCAGCAGGCCGACCGGAACGGTCGGCGGCGGGTAGCGGCGGTCACCCTCCAGCCACCCGCCGCCGTGGACCCAGACGACGGCGGGAACGGGTCCCCCTGCTGCCGGAACCTGTACGTCGAGGAGGCGGGGCCGGTAGCCGTACGTGGCCGCATAGGTCACGCCGTCGAAGCGGCGCACACCGTCGGAACCGACCAGGGGTGGAACGGGCTGCATGAACGGCGGGGGCGGCCAGCCCGCGTCCAGCTCGGCGACCGAGGGTTGCGTCATATCCGGGACCTCCTGTGATCAGCATGTGTCCGTGCAATGCGCACGTCTGGATGTTACACGTGTAACTTCGTGTCGACCAGGGCCGCACACCGACAACCACCAGGCGATGCCGTCGCGATCCGGTCGGCCGGTCAGTCGACGCCCAGCAGACGCCGCCGGTCCTCGGGACGGGAGGCGAATTCCGCACAGGCCGTTTGATGGACGATACGGCCCTTCTGCATGACCGCCACGTTCCGGGCCACGGACAGGGCGAGCCCCAAGTTCTGCTCGACGAGGAGGACCGACATCCCCTGCACGCCCACCTCACGGATCGCCTCGCCCACGTGGGCGACGATCGCGGGAGCCAGACCGTCGGACGGTTCGTCGAGCAGCAGCAGGCGTGGATTGCCCAGCAGGGCCCGGGCGATCGCGAGCATCTGCTGCTCTCCGCCGGAGAGCTGGTTGCCGCGATGCCCGAGCCGCTCCCCCAAGCGGGGCAACAGGTCGAGGACGCGGTCCCTCGTCCACGGGCCCCGCACCGGGCGCCGGGAAGCGATCGCCAGGTGCTCGGCCACGGTCAGCGGAGCGAAGACACGACGTCCCTGCGGAACGATTCCCACCCCGGCCCGGGCTATCACGTCGACGCGGGCCCCGGCGATCTCCCTGCCGTCGAGGGCGACGCTGCCTCCGTACGGTCGGACGAGTCCCATGACGGTCGAGACGAGGGTGGTCTTCCCAACCCCGTTGCGCCCGAGCACGGCCACGATCCCTCCCTCTTCGAGGTCGAGGTCGATACCGTCCAGGACAACACCCCCGGCGTAACCGGAGCGCAGGCCGCGCACGCTGAGGAACGGCTTCACGAGGTCACCCCCACGGTGCCGAGGTAGGCGCTCTGGACCTCGACGGAGGCCCGCACCTCGCCAGGCGACCCCGTCTTCAGATGTCTGCCGAGGTGCATGACCGTCACCGTGTCGGCCAGCTCGAAGACCATGTCGAGGTCGTGCTCGATCAGGAGCACGGTCACGTCGCCGGACAGGGCGGCGAGCAGTTCTGTGAGCCGTGCCGTCTCAGCCGGAGACATTCCGGCAGCCGGCTCGTCCAGCAGCAGCAGTCGGGGTTCGGTGGCCAGTGCCACGGCGACCTCCAACTGCCGCCGTTCGCCGTGCGAGAGGGCCGCCGCCAGGGCGTCGTGCCGGGTGGGCAGACCGACTCGCTCGAGCAGTGCGTGCGCCCGCCCGATCGCCGCGGTCCGGGCACTCACCTTCCGCCAGCCACCGAGCCCCGCACCGGGCCGGGACAACACGGCGAGCAGGACGTTCTCCAGCACCGTCTCACGGAGGAACAGACTGGAGTGCTGGAAGGTCGCCGCGACACCGAGTCCGACCCGGCGGTCCACCGGCAGCCGGGTCATCTCCTGCCCGTCGACGACGATGCGTCCGGCACTGGCCGCCAGCGTTCCGGAGATCAGGCCGAACAGGGTCGACTTTCCCGCCCCGTTCGGACCGATGATCGCGTGTCGCGCCCCAGCCCGCACCGTGAGGCAGACGTCGTCCACGGCCCTGAAGGACCCGAAGTCCTTCGATACGTGGCGCAGTTCCAGGAGACCGAGATCTGTCACGCCGTCCTCTTCCGGGTCAGTTTGGACGGGAGCCGTACGCCGGCCAACCCGCGGGGCAGTGCGTAGACGGCGATGACGAACAACAGTCCGAGCAGCAGTGGACCGCGTCCGGCGACGGCTTCGAGGTTTCCGAGGTAGTCACGCGTGAGCCAGATGAGCGCGGCGCCGGCGCAAGCCCCCCACATCGATCCGGAGCCGCCGATGACGACGGCCAGCAACGCCAGGGCGGCAATCTCGAATCCCGCGTCGGCAGGCGAGACGAACCGCTGCACCGACACCCAGAGGGCCCCGGCGATACCGGCCAGTGCCCCTGCGCCGCAGTAGACCGTCAGGGCGTAGCGCCGGGTGGGATATCCGATCGCCCGCATCCGGGACTCGTTGTCGCGGATTCCGCGCAGGGCAAGAGCGAACGGCGTCGAGCCCAGGCGGGAGACCGCAGCGAAGAGCAGCAGGAACACCACCAGAACGTAGAAGTAGACCAGCCCGTCGAGCTCCAGCGCGGGCATGCCGGGCAACGGCACGACGGGCGGGATGCCGGATATGCCGTCGGTGCCGTTCGTCAGCGACTTCCCGTTGACTGCAGCGCTGTGGGCGATCTCGCCGATGGCCAGCGTCAGCATCAGGAACACCACGCCCCGGGCCCTCACCGCCAGCCATCCCGTCGGCACGGCCACCAGCGCGGCGACGCCTGCGGCGATGAGGAGTTGGAGGATACCGACGTCGGTCAGCCGCGTCGCCACGTTCGCCGCCGCAAAGGCACCGACGCCGAAGTACGCCGACTGGCCGAGGGTCGGCAGTCCGGTCAGGCCGGTGAGCAGGTTCACGCTCAGGGCGAGGAGGCCGAACACCAGGATCCGCGACAGCGTACCGATGGCATACGGGCCCAGGACGAACGGAGCCGCCACGAGCCCGACGACGCCGACGGTCTCCGACAGTCTCCGTGCGGAGGACCGGGAACATCCGGACGGGCTCATGCGCGCACCGCCGACGAGACCAGGCCGGACGGGCGGACGGCGAGCACGGCCAGCATGGCGCCGAACAGCAGGAAGGGAGCGTACTCCGGGAGCAGCGCCACTCCGAGTGTCTGCACCTGGCCGATCAGGAGCGCGCCGACGAGTGCACCGCGCACGGATCCGAGACCGCCGACCACCACGACGACGAGCGAGAGCACGAGCACGGTCTCGTCCACGCCGGGCCCGGGGCCCAGGATCGGCGCCCCGAGGACACCACCGACCGTGGCCAGGGCCGCGCCGAACGCGAAGACCCCGTAGAGCACCTTACGGATGTCGACGCCCAGCGCACGGACCATGTCCCGGTCGGCAACGGTCGCCCGCACCAGTGCCCCGAGCGAGCTGCGTTCGAAGACCAGGTGCACGACGAGCGCGAGACCGGCCGCCACTCCGATGAACACCAGCCGGTAGACAGGATAGGCGTGGCCGAAGAGGCCCACCGTCCCGCGCAGTGATGTCGGCGGGTCAGTGGGCAGCACCTCGCCGCCGAAGACCGCGGCAAGGAGGTCAGCGCCGATGAAGGTGATACCGAGCGTGAGCACGGCTTGGTCCAGGTGTCCGCGCCGGGCCAGCGGCTGGGTGAGGAACGTGAGCGCTGCTCCGCCCGAGGCACCCACCAGAACACCGGCGGCCAGCGCGAGGAGCAGGCCCCCCAGGCTCCCGTCGGACAGGACGTAGGCCACGTAGGCCCCTGCCAGGTAGAGCGTGCCGTGCGCGAGGTTGAGCACGTCCATCATCCCGAAGACCAGGGAGAGGCCGACCGCGATCGTGAACAGCAGCAGACCGAAGGCGACTCCGTCGATGATGCTGACGAAGTTGCCGTCCAACCATCCGGTCACGTCAGCCGCCCAGCCGGCCGAGCTCGGAGCGGACGGTGTTGGCGCCCTGCTTGACCTCACGCAGGTACCAGGGCTGGATCGGCGTACCGCCGCTGTTGAACCGCCAGGTTCCGCGCGGGCTGTCGATGTCCCCCACCTTGGCTATGGCGGCGTTGACCGTTTCCGGGGTCACCGTGGAACCGGCCTCCTTGATCGCCTTGTCCAGCACCTGCGCCGCGTCCCATGACGCCATCGCGTAGGTGGTCGGAGCCGACCCGTAGGCGGACGCGTATGCCGGGGCGAACCGCTTGTTGGTGACGTTGTCGAGGTCCGCGCTGTAGTTGAGTGCGGTGAGGATGCCGTCGGCTGCCTCTCCCTGTCCCTTGAGCACGCCGCCCTCGGTGAGGAAGCCGGGCGCGTAGAGCGGGATCTTGCCGGCCAGTCCGAAGTCCCGGTACTGCTTGACGAAGTCGACGGCCGCACCGCCGGCGTAGAAGCAGAAGACGGCCTTCGCTCCGGACCTCTCGATCTGTGCGAGGTACGGCTGGAAGTTCTTGGTCCCGGGGAACGGCGTGTAGACCTCCTCCCCCGCAACCGTGCCGCCGGCCGGAAGGAGGGTGGACTTGAAGCCCTCCACCTCGTCCTTGCCCGCCTGGTAACCCGCGGCGATCAGGAAAACGGGGCCACCGGCCTTCTCCGCCACGTACTTGCCGAGCGCCTTGCCGGGTTCGTCGTTGATGTACGAGGTGCGCCAGATGTACGTGGTCCCGGTCAGCGTCGTCGGCGAGGCGTTCGAGCCGACGAGCGGGACCTTGCTGGTCTCGAACAGGTCCTTGACCCCGTTGATCGTTGCCGAGCTCACCACTCCGCTCACCGCCAGGACCCGGTCCTGCTTGACCAGCTTCTCCGCCGCGGCCTTGCCCGAGTCGGCCGTCTCCCCCTCGTCCGCGACCACGATCTCCACCTCGCGCCCACCGAGTCGGCCGCCGTGCTGTGCGACGTAGAGCTCGAAGCCCTGCTTCATGTCGTCACCCAGGGCCTTGTAGATCCCCGACCGCGGGACGAGGAGCCCGATCTTCACGGGCCCGCCCCGCTTGTCACCGTCGGACCCGAGGCTGGCGCCTCCACATGCCGTGACCAGTGAGAGGGCCACCGCCACGGCGATCAGACCAGCGGGACGAAAACGACCTGTCATGGAAACTCCGTACGTTGTCAACCAGCCCTGGAGGGACGGATGTTGCTGATGGGAGTGCTTGAAGAGCCCTGGGCGAGAGAAGCCCGGCCGCCAAGGGGGCCTGGTCGCCAGTTGAGGGGCATCAGAAGTGACACGTGTCTATCGTGCATTCATAACGATCGTCAAGATATCGAGAGGTTGCGAGTCGCCCACACTCTTCCCTCTTGACTCCACCCCCATGCGTGCCGAAACACTAACCATCGTCAATTTAACGCAATAGCATCTGAGTGTCCGGGCGCTTGCCCGGCCAGGGAGTGAAGCACCATGACCGACGAACCATCGCGACGCAAGCTCCTCAAGAACGGCGGGGTGCTGGCCGGCTCCACGCTGCTCTCCGGCCTGTCCGGTGGGCGACCGGCACAGGCCGCCCCGCGCACCGACGAACCCTCACCCGTCGTGGACCTGCCCACGGGCGGACTGCGCGGAAGCACAGAGGACGGCCTCACCGTCTTCAAGGGTGTGCCCTACGCGGCCCCGCCGATCGGGGCGCTCCGATGGCGGCCGGCCCAACCCCACCCCGGCTGGCAGGGAACCCGCGACGCGACCGTCTTCGGGCCGAGCGCACCGCAGCCCTACCGGGAAGGAGGCGACCAGGTGCTCGGGACACATGGCGCACCCCCCTTCGACGAGAACTGTCTCACGCTCAACGTCTGGACGCCCGGCACCGGCGACGCCAAGCGACCGGTAATGGTGTGGATCCACGGCGGCGGCTTCGTCTCCGGATCCGGATCCCTGCCCATCTACTCCGGCGAGACCTTCGCGCGCAATGGCGACATCGTCGTCGTCACCATCAACTACCGACTCGGGCCGCTGGGATACCTCTACTTCGGCGAGGAGGGCGCCGGCGGGAACTTCTGGCTCACCGACCAGCTCGCCGCCCTGCGGTGGGTACGGGACAACATCGCCGCGTTCGGCGGCGACCCGGAGGACATCACCGTTGCCGGCCAGTCCGGCGGCGCGCTGTCGGTCGCGGCCCTGGCCGGGGCCCGGCCCAAGGGGCGCCCGCTGTTCCGGCGCGCCATCCTACAGAGCCCGCCACTGGGGCTAAAGATCCCCACCCGCACCGAGTCCCTTCAGCGCACCGCCGCGTTCCTGGACATCCTCGACGCGAAGAACGTGGCGGAACTCCGGGCCGTGCCCTGGCCCCGCCTGATCGCCGCTACCTTCGAGATGTTCGGCCGCACCGCACGGTGGGGATACTGGTCGACGCCGTTCCTGCCGGTTCTCGACGAGGTCACACTGGACCGCGACCCCGCCGAGCTGCTGCTCAGCCGCGCCGGTGCGGACATCGATGTCCTGATCGGCTGGACCAGGGAGGAGGCGAACTTCGCCTTCGCTCTCAACGAGCAGTACGCGTCCGCGACCACGGACCAGGTGCTCGCAAGAGTCCGGGACACCTTCGGGAACCGGGCGGTCCAGGCGTACGCCGCGTACCAGGAGGCCCGGCCGGGCGCCCGGCCGGTGGACGTGCTCATGGATCTGATCACCGACGACCTGTTCCGTATGCCCGCTCTGGCGCTCGCCGAACGGCGGGCAGCTCGCGGCCGGCCGGTCTGGGCGTATCAGTTCGATCTCCCGACGCCTGCCCACGGCGGGCAGCTCGCGGCCGCACACTGCCTGGAATTGCCCTTCGTCTTCGACAACTTCGACAAGTGGTCACAGGCCCCGTTCCTGACAGGGCTCAACACCCGGGTCCGTGACGGTCTCGCCGCGACCATGCACTCCTCCTGGATCTCGTTCATCCGCACCGGCAACCCCAACCACGGCCCCATGCCGCGCTGGGACCGCTACGACCGGGATTCCCGCACCACGATGGCCCTCGACTCGGTCACCACCGCCGTCGACGACCTCGCGGGCTACTGGCGACGCCTGCACCTTCCGGCAGCGCCGTAGCCCCACCCGTCAACCTCCGGACGTTCCGCAGAGCGGGACGCTGGATCTGGCGCGAACCACTCACGTGTGCTAGACAGAAACCAGAATAGTTACACGTGTAACATTCCGTGTTCGTGCCGTTGGAGTTGCGGAGCTCTTGATGTTCACCTCACCCGAGCAGCTGCCGCTCCCCTTCTCCTGGGCCGACCAGGAACCCCGTCTGGTCGGCCGCCTCTCGGCTCTGATCCACCTGGACGCCTCGAACCCGTCGGGCGGCGAGATCGCCGTCGCGCGCTGCCTCACCCACGAGCAGCCCCGCGCGGGCATCGCGGACACCGTCCTAAAGTCCGGGCCGGGACGGGCCAACCCAGTCGCCCGGCTGTCCGGGTCGGGGCGGAAGCCTCCGCTCATGCCGTCGAGCCACACCGACGTGATGAGCGGAGGTCCGACGGGTGGAGTCGTCCACCCCTTCGTCCCGCTGGCGATTTCGGCGGTCTCCACGCTCGCCGAGGCCCTGCTCCGCTTGCGCACGTTCGCTCCGGAGTCGGTGCCGCATCCGACCTCGCGCCGGATGCCGAGCACCGTGGCGGACCTGTACCCGGGCGCGGAGGCGATCGAGCGCCTGCTGGAGGAACGCACCTGGGCCCGTGCGAGCAGCCTGCTCATCGATCGCGTCCAGCTGAGTGCGTCGTCGCCCGCACCTTCCCCGACACGAAGGCTGTCGGATTCTTTCAGTCCGTGGGTGACGCGGACATCATGCGGCTCATCCACGCGCCCGACGGGCATGCCCGGATCGCCGACCTGGCGGTCGGCGGGACGTGCCTGCTCGACGCGGTCCTCAGACTCTCGACATAGAAGGAGCAATGCCATGGGTATGGTCATCGAGACCCGGACCGGCAAGATCGAAGGCACAACGGAGAACGGGCTGTCGGTCTTCAAGGGCATCCCGTACGCCCTCCCACCGGCCGGCCCTCTGAGGTTCCAGGCGCCGGCCCCGGTCCCCGCCTGGGACGGCGTCCGCCCGGCCACGTCTTTCAGCTCGGCACCGCCACAGTTGCCGCTGGCTCCAGGAATGCCCCCTGCCTGGCGACCGGAGGACGGCCTGGACTGCCTGAGTGTGAACGTATGGACCCCGGGAGGCGCAGGTGACCGGCTGCCGGTCATGGTGTGGATCTACGGCGGAGGGTGGAAGACCGGCTACTCCGGGGATCCCAGCTACGACGGCGCGGAGCTCGCCCGGGGCGGCGTGGTCATGGTGACCTTCAACTACCGGGTCGGCTTCGAAGGATTCGGGTTCGTGCCGGGGGCGCCCGCCAACCGGGGCTTCCTCGACCAGGCCGCGGCACTCACGTGGGTGCGCGAGAACATCGCGGCCTTCGGCGGCGCCCCGGACAACGTAACGGTCTTCGGCGAGTCCGGAGGAGGCGCATCCGTCGCCGCCCTCCTGTCTGCGCCCGCCGCGCGCGGCCTGTTCCGCCGCGCCATCGTCCAGAGCATGGCCGGGCGCTTCCTGCCCGAGGAGGAGGCCCGGAGGATCGCCGTGATGACGGGGGAAGCGGTCGGGGTGGGTCTCGACGGTCTGGCCTTCGTGCCGCCGGAGGCTCTGCTGGCGGTACAGGACGTGGCTCTGCCCGCGATGCGGGCGGAGCCGGCGAACTGGACGACTCCGGAGGCGATCACCGCGTTCTCGCCCGTCATCGACGGCCTCACCGTGGTCGACAAGCCGTGGCTGGCCATCCGCTCCGGGTGCGCGCGTGACGTGGACCTCGTCTCCGGTTACACGCATGACGAGTTCACCCTGTTCGCCATGGAGCGCGGCCTCGTCAAGATCGGACTCGGCGCGATGGCCAGGGCCGTGCCCATGATGCTCGCGACGGCACGCGCGGGATTCCGCGAACGGGCTTCGCGAAGGCTGGCGCAGCCCTCGGCGAAGTCGGCGAAGATCAGGGACCTCGACCTCGGAGTCGTCGCGGAGGAGTTGGGGCTCGGCCGTCAGGCGGCGGCCGAGTACCGCGTCGCCCACCCGGGCCTGACCGACTCCCAGCTGTACGTCGCCATGTTCTCGGACGCACTGTTCCGGATGCCTGCGACGTGGTTGGCCGAGGCACACGCCGCGGCGGGCGGGCGGGCGTGGCTGTACGACTTCACGTGGAGCAGTCCTGCCTTCGGCGGGGCCCTCGGTGCCTGTCACACCGTGGACATCCCGGCGACCTTCGGCCACGCACGAGGGGCTCTCTCGGGCTTCCTGTTCGGTGGCAAGGCCCCGTCCCAGGACTTCACGCGCCTGTCGGAGCAGCTCCGTGCTTCCTGGCTTTCCTTCGCCGCCTCAGGGGATCCCGGCTGGACCCCCTTCACGACGCAGCACGCGGCGACTCGTCTCTGGGACGTCGAACCGTCTGTCGTCGAGGACCCGCTCTCGGCGTCCCGCCGAATCTGGCACAAGGAGTCCGGTCTCTGACGACGAGGGGAGCGAATCCGGGCCCGGAAGGCTCCGGCGGAACGCGGTCTCTCTGTTCTGCCGGAGCCTTCCGGAAACCCCGGCCACGAGCGGACCCAATGGACAAGTGGAGCAGCCGCTACGACTCGGGCGTGACCTCTGCCAAGCCGGAGACCTCCTGGACGTGCAGCAGGCTCGGTGGGGCGAGTGCCTCGTGCAGCTGCTGGAAGATCCGGCGTGCGGCGACAGCGTTCCAGTCCGCGGGGAGCAGCCCGCTCGGCAGACCGGGATCGAGGTAGGGCAGCCGTCGCCACTGGGTGAGCATCGGAATGTAGTGGCGGAACGCCTCGCCGCCGTCGATGTCACGCCGGCGCGGGAGGTCGGCGGCGACGGGGCCGTACTCCTCGGTGAACGTGGCGTACTGCGCCTGGATCGCCGGGAAGTCCCACCACGAGCTGACCGTCCCGGGCAGGTCGCTGAAGGCCGCATAGTCCGCAGCGAACAGATGCACGTAGTCGCTCAGCCCGCGCCGGACCAGCATCTCGCGGGCGTCCCCGAGGAGCCGACCGGGGGCCAGCCACACGCCCGGAGCGATGTTCCCGAACCCCAGCCAGGTCAGCCGGGTGCGCAGCTGGTAGCGGTACGCACGCTCGGACTCCGGTACGGAGAAGACGGCCATCGCCCAGCCGTCACTCAGCTTCGCCGGTTCCAGGCTCCCGAAGATCCGTCGGTCACCCTCGTCGAAGACGGGCTGCGCGGCCTCGCTCAGCCGGTAGCCCGTGGCACCGCGGCGTTCCGGTTCGAGGACGCCCTTCTTCTTGAGCCGGGAGATCGCCGACCGCACCGCCGGGCCCTCGACGTCCAGTTCGGACATCAGGGTGATCAGGTCGGCGACGGAGATCCAGCCGCCGAGGCGGCGCAGGAACGCCCCATAGACCGTGTTGATCAACGAGCTGGGCCTGAGGGGACTGTCCGCCATGATCGCCTTCCGTCGCATGCGGTCGCGATCCTACCGAGCCGGGCGGACGGAGAATCGTCCGGGCCCGGTTCACGGTCGGCCGGGTGCATGGCGACGGGCCGGCGGGTCATCCTCACTCCGCGTAGGCGCCCGACAGCAGATGGCCTGCTCCGGGGGCCACCGCCGGAAGCTCCAGGGCGCGCAGCATCTGGTGGGCCGTACACACGGCCGCGGAGACGACGGGCTTGCCGAGGAGCTGCTCGGCTTCCTCGATGGCTCCCAGGGAGGGCATCTGAACACAGGCCGACAGCACGACGGCGTCGGCGTCGGCGTGGTCCAGGGCCTTGGCGATCCCGGGAAGCCTCGCCGGGTCGTGCGCGGCGACGTCGAGGTTGCCGGGGATCTCCAGGGCGTGGTAGTCGAGCACCTCGATGCCCTCGTGGGTGAGGTAGTCGACGACGGTCTTCGTCAGCGGGCGCATGTACGGGGCGATCAGGGCGATCTTCTTCGCCCCGAGTGTGTTCAGACCGTGGACGAGGGCTCCGGCGCTGGTGACGACCGGGGCCGGGGCTCCGTTCTCGGCCGTCCGCCTGTGCAGGCGCTCCTCGGACCTGCGATGGTAGCCGAGGCCCATGCTCATGATGGCGACGAGACAGGCGTAGCCGAGCACGTCCACGTGCGCGTCGGAGAGCTCGACGGCACAGCGGTCGGAATCGGCGTCCATCGCCTTGAGCTGCTCGGGAGTCACATGGGTCATGCGCATCCGGCTGGAGTGGAAGGTAAAGCGTTCCGGCGCGATGGATTCCCGGGCTCGCAGGATGGCCGGGACTTCGGTCTCCATGGTGACGTTGGAGCTCGGCACGATCTGGCCGATGCGGTGCGTGGAGTGGACGGGACGGGGCATGATCGCTCCTCAGCGGGCGTCGACGACGGGGTTGGTGAGGGTGCCGAGGCCCTCGACGGTGGCCTCGACGGTGTCACCGGGGTGCAGGAACTCGGGCGGGACCATGCCGGCTCCGACACCCGCGGGCGATCCGGTGGCGATGACGTCTCCGGGTTCGAGGGTGACGCCGGAGGAGATGTCGGCGATGAGGCGGGCGATGGGGAAGAGCATGTGCCGGGTGTTCGACTTCTGCTTGGTGACGCCGTTGACGCGCAGTGAGAGGTCCAGAGCCATGGGGTCGGGGATCTCGTCCGCGGTGACGACCGCGGGTCCGAAGGGCGCATAGGAGTCTTGCCCCTTGGAGAAGAACCACTGGCCGGAGCGGCGCTGGTCGCGGGCACTGATGTCGTTGACGATGCTGTAGCCGAAGATGTGGTCGTACGCCTCTTCCTCGCTCACCCGGAAGGCGGTGCGGCCGATGACGACGGCGAGTTCGCACTCCCAGTCCAGCTGCGTGGTCAGGTCCGCGTTGTGCAGGATCGGCTGACCGGGGCCCGTGACGGCCGTGGCGGGCTTGCTGAAGAGCACGGGGCGGGCGGGCCGCTCCTTGTCGGTGTCGAGGCTGCGGCTGGACTCCTCGACGTGTTCCACGTAGTTCAGTCCGACACCGATGATCTTGCCCGGGCGCAGCGGGGCACGGAGCGACACGTCGTCGAGCCGGTGCACGGCATCGGCCGGCCACGCCGCGGGGCCACCAGCCAGGAGACGAAGCGCGGCGTCCCGAGCGGTCGCGCCTTCCTCGATGAACGACTTCAGATCCAGGGGCAGTTGCACGTCGGTCGGACCGGCCAGGGTGTCGAGGTCCACGACGAGGTCGTCGACCTGCGCTCCCAGGCGCTCGGGCGAGTCGTTCAAGGTGTAGGTGACCAGTCGCATGAACGTTCCTTGTATGTGATGGGAAAAGGGCTGACGCAGAGGAGGGCGAGGCGGCGGCAGAGCTCAGGTCGCTCCACCACCGCCCCCGGTCCGGGGCGGTGCGGGGGCAGGAAGGCCGCACCCGGCTCGGTGCCCCGCCGTACCGGTGCCGGTGTCAGGGCCGGCGGCGTCCGGTACGGCGGAGCGGTTCAGGCGGTGGGCTGTTGCCCGCCGTTGTCGGTGTACGCCTCTTCGCGGTGGAAACCGAGGGAGCGCATCACGGGGAAGTCGTTGAACGAGAAGAGGCAGGCATCCTCGTTCTGGTCGAGGTTGGCGTGCTCGTGCCAGGCCCAGGAGGGGACGCAGAAGATGTCGCCCTGCTTCCAGTCGAAGCGGCGGCCCGCGATCACCGAGTAGCCGCGCCCCTTCGCGGCGGTGTAGATCACCGAGCCGGTGTGGCGGTGGGCTTGGGTGGCCTGGCCGGGGCGCAGCAGCTGCATGTGGGCGCCCATGGTCGGCATCACCGATCCGCCGGTGACGGGGTTGGTGTACTCCATGATGACGCCGTCGTACGGAGAGCCGTCTGTGGCCTTGGCGAGGTTGAGCAGGGCCTGGTATGTGGGTTCCCACGGGTATCCGAAGACCGGGGAGTAGGGGCGGGTCCACTTATCCATGCCGTACGGGAGCAGGTTGCCTCCGTAGCTGAGGACCGAGGAGTTGACGACCTTTCCGGGGGACTGGTAGAGCTCCGGGTGGACTTCGTAGAAGCCCGCGTCCAAGGCGTTGACCAGGGGGATGTCCAGGCCGTCCTGCCAGATGACCGGGGCGTCGTCGGCCTCGTTGCCGTGCTCGTGCCAGGTGCCGTTGGGAGTGATGGCGAAGTCTCCGGGGCCGACCCTCAGCTTCTGGCCGTCGACGATCGTCCAGGCGCCGGTGCCCTCGTGCACGAAGCGGAGGGCGGCTGCCTGGTGGCGGTGTGCGGTCATTGCCTCCCCCGGTCCCATGATCTGCAGGCCCGTGTAGAGAAGGCCGACGGCGGCGCTGACGTCCCTGCGGCCGGGGTTGACCAGCATGACCACACGGCGGCCGGCGTCGTCGGCCTTGACCAGGGGAAGGGCCTTGCGGACCAGCGGGCGCAGCTCGTCGTAGCGCCAGAGCACGGGGACGGACGCGGGCTGCGGGTACCAGGGCTCGATGTCGTTGGCGACCGTCCACAGGGCACCTGCGTCGAGTTCGGCCAATTCGTCGTAGTACGAAAGCAGTTCGGGGCTGTCGGCCACACGGGCGCGACCGAGCCGGTCGTCGTCATGGGTCATGCTTCCTCCTTCGGGATGGTGGTGTCGGCGGGAGTACCGTCCGCCCGGGCCCCCGAGGCGTCGGCCGCGAGGGCCAGGGGGGTGCGGGGGCGGTTGTCGACCTGGAGCTGGAAGATGTCGAAGCGGTTGTAGTGGCCGACGATGTCGTGCATCTGCTTGGGCTGGATGCACTTGGCGAGGTCGATGTCGGCGTAGACGATGCCCTCGTCGTCGACGAGGGGTTCGGTGACCGGTCGGCCGTCGGGGCCGAAGATGCCGGACAGGGCGCTGCGGGGCCGGGCGAGCACCTTGCGGACCTCGGCGTCGTCTCCGGCGATCAGATCGACGATCCCCGGGGAGATGGTGGAGCAGGCGACGACCGAGAAAACCTTGCCCTCGAAGCTGTGTGCGGCGGTGCGCACCGCGATCGCGTCCGCCATGTCGTATTCCTCCGGAGCGACCGGCAGGGCGATGTAGCTTGCGGTGTGCACCAGTTCGCCCTGGGCGAGGAGGGTGAACCGGGCCAGCGTGTTGGTGTTCTCCCCGCAGGCCAGCGCCCCGAGCGGGCCAACGGCCGTTTTGTGGACCTTCAAGGAGCTGCCGTCGCCGCCGGTCCAGGTGAGCTTCTCGGCCCAGGTGGGCACCAGCTTGCGGTGCACGCCGAGCAGTTCGCCGTCGGCGCCGATGACGAGCAGGGTGTTGTAGAGCACGCCGAGGCTGTGCGCGGCCCGCTCGTTGACGCCGATGACCAGCACCACGCCGGCCTGACGGGCGGCCGCGCGCAGCGTGTCGACGTGCGGTCCGGGGACGTCGATCGAGGAGCGCTGGAGCCGTTCGAACCAGGGGGAGCCCTGGACGGGGTTCATCGTCCAGTTCCAGTAGGGGTACCCGGGGACGAACACCTCTGGGAAGACGACGAGTTCGGCGCCGTTGCCGGCAGCCTCGTGGATGAGGGACACCGCCTTGTCGACGGTCGCGGCGGCATCGAGGTAGACGGGAGACGCCTGGACGGCGGCGGCGGTGAAGCGGGGAAGATGGTCCATCGGTTCCTCCGTTGCCGTTGGTGAAGCCGGGATCAGCACGCCGCGGTGACAGCGAGCGGCCGAGCCGGGGGCATGGGTATCCAGCGCCGGCGGACGGGCGCGACCGCCTCCCGCAGCAGGTGCAGGCGGGGCGGGACGCGGTCGCCGCGCGGCCCCGGGGGCTTGCGGCTGCCCGGCCGCCAGGGCTCGGGCCAGGAAACGCCCGGCCCGGTGTAGTCCTGCTCGGCCGCGGCATGCAGGGTCCACAGCGGGTCGTAGAGGTGGGCGCGGCCGACGGCGACGAGGTCGGCGCGGCCCGCCAGGATGATCGAGTTGACGTCGTCATGGGTCGAGATGGCGCCGACAGCGATGGTCGGGATGCCGGTGGCATTGCGGATCAGGTCGGCGAACGGGGTCTGGTAGCTACGCCCGTATGCCGGCCGTTCGTGGGCGACGACCTCGCCGGTCGAGACGTCCACCGCGTCGGCCCCGGCGGCCGCCAACGCGCGGCAGATCGTGACCGCATCGGCCTCGCTGGTGCCGCCCTCCGCCCAGTCGCTGGCGGAGATCCGTACGACCAGGGCCTTCTCGGCGGGCCATGCTGTGCGGACGGCGGTCAACACCTCCAAGGGGAAGCGCAGACGGTTGGCGAGAGTGCCGCCGTACTCGTCCTCGCGCGCGTTGGTGAGCGGGGAGAGGAAGCCGGACACGAGGTGGCCGTGGCCGAACTGGAGTTCCAGTACGTCGAATCCGGCGCGGTCGGCCCGCACTGCCGCGTCGGCGAAGTTCGTGGTCACGGTCGCCAGCTCGGCTGCGGTGGCCTCCCGCGGGACGGGGGACTTCTCGTCCCACGCCAGGGCCGAGGCGGCCAGGGTCGGCCAACCCTCCCCTCCCAGCGGCAGGCCGACCCCGTCAGGACCGGGAACCGCGGTGGATCCGCGGCGCCCGGCGTGGGTGAGCTGGATGCCCAGCGGCGTGTCGGAGACCGTCCGGACGGCCTGGACGATCGACGCCCATCCCGCCTCCTGTTGGTCGTTCCACAGGCCGGAGCAACCTGCGGTCAGACGGCCGTCCGGGCTGACGGCCGTCAGCCCGGTGAACACCAGGCCGGCTCCACCGAGGGCTTGGGCGGCGAGTTGGGCGTGCTCGAACCCGCCGGGCTGTCCGTCCACCGCGGTGAACGTCGCCATCGGGGGCACGACGATGCGGTTGCGCAGCGTCAGACCGCCGAGCCGCATCGGCCGGAACATCGGCGGGACACCGTCGCCCTCGCCGACAGCGGCGTCGACGGCGTCCATGAAACCGGTGTCCCGGGCACGCAGATTGTCGTAGGTGACCCGTCGGCTGCGGGTCAGCAGATTGAAGGCGAACTGGTCAGGGCTCTGGCCGGTGTAGCGGCCGATGTTCTCGAACCACTCGAGGCTGGCCTGGGCCGCACGCTGGACGGACTCGACCGCGGGCCTGCGCTCGGCCTCGTAGGCGACCAGGGCCTCGGCCACCGTGGGGTTCTCGTGCAGGCTCGCGACCAGTGCGAGCGCGTCCTCCATGGCGAGCTTCGTGCCCGATCCGATGGAGAAGTGCGCGGTGTGGGCGGCGTCGCCCAGCAGGACGACGTTGCCGTGGCTCCAGCAGGCGGTGCGCACCATGGAGAAGGTGATCCACTTCGAGGCGTTGGGGATCAGGCGGTGCCCGTCGAGGTGGTCGGCGAGAATCTCCTCACAGCGCCGCACACTGGCCTCGTCGGTCTCGCCACGGGCGAACTCACGGTCCGCGAGGGTCGCGAAGCCGGCCCGCCGCCACGCCTCCTCCTCCATCTCCACGATGAAGGTGGACCGCTGGTCGTCATACGGATAGGCATGGACCTGCATGACGCCGAAGTCCCGTTCCTCGACGATGAAGGTGAACGCCTCGAAGACCCGGTCGGTAGACAACCACATGTAGCGGCACTTCCGCTCGTCCAGCACGGGCCGGAAGGTCTCGGCATAGGCCTCCCGGGTCGCGGAGCGAATGCCGTCGGCGGCGACCACCAGGTCGTACTCCGTCGAGAGCCGATCCACCGGCGGCGCCGGCGTGCCGTAGCGCACGTCCACACCGAGCTCCACGCAGCGCTTCTGCAGCATCTCCCGGAGGCGGTTGCGGTCCAGCGCGGCGAAGCCGTGCCCTCCGGAGGTACGAACCTCACCGCCGTAATGGATGTCGATGTCGCTCCAGCGGGCGAACTCCGAGGACATCACGGCGAACACCTCGGGATCGCCTTGCGTGATGCCGTCCAGCGTCTCGTCGGAGAACACGACGCCGAAGCCGAACGCGTCATCACGGGCGTTGCGCTCCCAGAGCGTGACCTCCCACTCCGGTGAGAGCTGCCGGGCCAGGGCGGCGAAGTAGAGACCGCCGGGCCCTCCTCCGATGACTGCTACACGCACGGTGTTCCTCCAAGTGGTTCCGAAAGAGAATCTATGTCGTAAAACTTGCGTCCGTCAATAAATTTGTATATTCGGCTTGGCGCACCATGCCCGATCACGCGAAGAGCTCTGGAGCCTGCGGCCCCGCCTTCGTCAGGACCTCTCGCACCTCGCCGGGCCAGGCCGCGGACTCCGTGGCGTGCGAAGCCGAGTGGGCGATCACCATGCGCCCGAGAGCAGCCACTTCCGCACCCTCGTTACGGACGGTGAAGGCGTAGTGCAAGGAACTGGTCCCGACCTTGACGACCTTCAGCTCGGTACGGACGGTCTCGCCGAACCACAGCCGGGCCCGGTAGTCGGCCTCGAAGTGGACACGTGGCGTACTGCCGAAGAGGTGGGACAGCCCCAGGCGCCGCAGCAGGACGGCCTCGGCCGCCTCGACCCAGCGCACCACGGTGGAGTGGTGGTAGTGGCCGGCCGCATCCGTGTCGAGCCATTCGACGCGCCGCTCGACGACCACACTGGGCAGATTCCGCGTGGCGGCGTCGGGGCATCCGGCGGCGCAGCTGCCCGTCGGCCCGGAGTCCGTCGGTCGGGTGCTGGAGATTTCCATGTTCATTCCTTTCGTTCGACTGCTAGCCGGCGGCGGGGCGGGACTGGGCGCGCTTGCGCAGCTCGGCGCGCTGGAGCTTTCCGTTGCTCGTGCGCGGGAGGTCGGTGACGAACTCGACGGCGCGCGGGTACTTGTAGGGCGCGACGGTCCGCTTCACGTAGTCCTGGAGTTCCTTGACCGTCGTCTCGTCGGGAGCGACACCGGGGCGCAGGATCACGTATGCCTTGACCAGCATTCCGCGCTTGTCGTCCGGGGCTCCGACGACGCCGCACTCCTCGACGTCGGGATGAGAGGCGAGCGCCTTCTCCACCTCGGGGCCGGCGATGTTGTAGCCGGAGGAGACGATCATGTCGTCACTGCGGGCCACGTACCAGAAGTAGCCGTCGGCGTCGCGGATGTAGGTGTCGCCGGTGATGTTCCAACCGTTCCTCACGTACACGGTCTGCCGTGGGTCATCCATGTACCGGCAGCCCGTCGGGCCGGTGACCGCTAGAAAGCCGGGCTGCCCGTCCGGAACGGGATTCCCTGCTTCATCGACCACCCGGGCCCGATACCCGGGAACGGGCCTGCCCGTTGAGCCGGGGCGTATGTCGCCGTCGGAGGCCGAGATGAACACGTGGAGCATCTCGGTGGCGCCGATGCCGTCGATGATGCGCAGTCCGGTGGCGGCGTGGAACTCCTCCCACACGGCCGCCGGCAGCGCCTCCCCGGCGGACACACAGCGACGCAGGCCAGCCAGTCGAGACACCGCACCGGACGCCATGATCGCCCGGTAGGCGGTGGGCGCCGTGAAGAGCACGGTGACTCCGTGTTCCTCGACGAGGTCGACCAGCTGTTGCGGTCCGGCCTGCTCGATCAGCAAGGTGGCCGCGCCCACGTGCAGCGGGAACACCACCAGTCCACCGAGCCCGAAGGTGAAGGCCAGGGGTGGAGTCCCGGTGAAGACGTCGTCGCGGCGGGGTCGCAGGACGTGACGGGAGAAGGTGTCGGCGTTGGCCAGTACGTCACGATGGAAGTGCAGGGTCGCCTTCGGTCGCCCGGTCGTTCCCGAGGTGAAGGCGATCAGGGCAACGTCGTCCGCAGCGGTGGCGACGGCGGTGAACCGCCCCTCCTTCGCGGCGCAGCGCGCGACCAGGTCGCCCTCGCCCGGGCCGCCGTAGGCCAGCACGGCGGGACCCTCGTCGCCGGTGACGGTGAGTTCGTCCAGGTAACGGTGGTCGCACACGGCGACGGTCGGCCGGCCGATCTCACAGAGCTCCGCCAGCTCGCCGGCCCGCAGCAGCGGCATGGTGGTGACGGCGACGCCACCGGCCTTCAGGACTCCGAGCCACGTGGCGACGAGCCAGGGATTGTTGGGTCCGCGCAGGAGGACCCGATTGCCGGGGACAAGGCCGAAGTCCTCAGTGAGCACTTGGGCGACCTGGTTGGCACGTCGCAGCAGCTCACCGTATGTCCACCGGTCCGTGGGAGTCAGCAGACAGGGCCGGTCGGGGCCCCAGTGCCGGACGGCTTCATCGATCAGCCGCTCGGCGCAGTTGAGCCGAGCGGGGTAGTTCAACTCCGGCAGTTCGAAGCGCAGTTCGGGCCAGAGGGAGAAAGGAGGGAGGCGATCTCGACAGAACGGATCGACATGAGCAGACGGGGAGAGCTCCATGGGGCGGCACCTCAATCTCGGGGGCAGCGGGGAGAGTGCAGCAAGTATCTCGCTAAATTTTCGACCGTCAATGATTCGCGATACTCGACTTTGTTAACAGCGCGTTGCGCAACCAGCCGACGGACACCCGGGGGGCGGACCCCGACCCGCTGATTACACGTGTAACACGCTAGACTCCACCCAGGCGAAGCTCAACCATTTCGGACAAAAATCAGAAACGTGACCTCACGCACCCACACCACCGAGAGCGTCGAGCACCGCCCAACAAGCCTCACGCACGGGACCACAAGGTGACCTTCGACCCCGTCAAGCCACCCGACGACCCCCGCCTCTAGCCGGGACCCTGGGCCGCGTGCTACACAATGCCCCATTCATGTAACACGTGTAACTCCCCCAGTGGAACGCACTCCGAGCGTCGTACACCCGCCCGGTCCCTCCGCTTCACCCTCCCTTTCTCCAAGGAGCACGACATGAGACGCAAGCAAGTCATGCCGCTGGCCGCCCTCCTGATGTGCACGCCCCTCCTCTCCGGGACAGCCCCGGCAGCGGCGTCATCGCAGCACGCGCCTTCTGGTCCGCTGCGGATCCTGCTCACCAACGACGACGGCTACGACGCCCCGGGCATCCGCACGGCCTTCCAGCTTCTGACCGCCGCCGGGCACGACGTCACCATCGTCGCGCCGCTGACCAACCAGAGCGGGACCGGGACGAAACTGCTCAGCGGCCCGACCGTGACGGTGAAGCATCCCGCGCCCAAAGTGTGGGCCGTCGACGGCACCCCGGGCGACTCGGTGGCCTTCGGGCTCTCCGAGGTCTTCGAGGGAAAGGCCCCCGACCTGGTGGTGTCCGGCACCAACTTCGGCCCGAACGTCGCGGGGCTCGCCACCCACTCCGGTACGGTCGGCGGGGCCGTGGCCGCCCTCGAGTACGGCGTGCCGGCCATCGCACTCAGCACCGGCGGCTTCGCCGCCCCCGACCCTGTCGCCACGGTGAACGCCATGCGCCCCACCGTCGACTTCGCCGTCAAGCTCATCGATCGGCTGCGGGACCGCTCGGGCTCCGGCCCGCTGCTGCCCCAGGGCGTCGGGCTGAACATCAACCACCCGGTCGTGGGAGCGGACGGCACGGGAACCGCCGCCGGCGTCACCATGACCTTCCAGGACCCCCAGCAGCCGCTGACGCCCGACTTCACCGACGGCGGGGACGGCACATGGAAGGTGGCGGTGAGGTTCGCGCCGCGGCCTCCCGCCAAGGGCGGCGACGTGGAGGCCGTGATCGCGGACAAGGTCGCGATCAGCCCCATCTCCGCCGACTGGAACACCGGACCGGCCCGCTTCGCCGCCACGAGTGCCCTGCTCGCCGGCCTGCGGCTCTGATACAACCCTGCGCACACGGAGGGCGGAGCTCGCGTGCGCTCCGCCCTCAGCGCGGCCTACGGCGGCAGGTCGCAGCGCCTCGTCACAGGTGTCGCAGGACCTCGGTGGTGAATTCGGTGGTGGAGGCGGAGCCGCCGAGGTCACGCGTCCGCACCGAGGTGGTGGCCAGAACGCGGGCGATGGCGTCGGTAATGTCGGCTGCCGCCCGGGGGTGGCCGAGGTGGTCGAGCATCATGGCGGCGGACCAGATCGCTCCGATCGGGTTGGCGACGCCCTGCCCGGCGATGTCGGGGGCCGACCCGTGGACCGGCTCGAACATGGAAGGATACTCACCGCCGGGGTTGAGGTTGGCGGACGGAGCGATGCCGATACCGCCGGCCATGGCCGCTGCCAGGTCACTCAGGATGTCCCCGAAGAGGTTGGACGCAACGACGACATCGAAACTGGCGGGGTCGAGGACGAACTTGGCGGCGAGCGCGTCGATGTGCTCCTGGCTCCAGCCGACCGCGGGGTATTCGGCGGAGCGCTCGGCCACCAGTTCGTCCCAGAACGGCATGGTGTGCACCATGCCGTTGGACTTGGTTGCCGACGTGAGACGACCGCCGCGCCGCTCAGCGAGTCCGAAGGCGAAGTCGAGGACCCGTGTCACTCCTGGCCGTGTGAACACGGCCTGCTGCACGGCCGTTTCATCGGGACACCCGCGGTTCGTCCGACCACCGATCTCGCTGTACTCGCCTTCGGTGTTCTCCCGGACGACCACGAAGTCCACGTCTCCGGGCGTGGCCGCGCGTACGGAGCTGGGCAGACCGTCGAACACGCGGATCGGGCGGAGGTTCACGTACTGGTTGAAGGCCCTGCGTATGGGGATGAGCAGCCCCCACAGCGAGACGTGATCGGGCACCCCTGGGTACCCGACCGCGCCGAGCAGGATCGCGTCATGACGCCGGAGCCGTTCCAGGCCGTCCTCGGGCATCATCGATCCGAGACGCAGGTACCGCTCACAGGACCAGTCGAACTGCTCATAAGTGAACGCGACGCCATGGGTCTTCCCGACGGCCTCGATGACCTCGCGGGCCGCAGGGAGGACTTCGGTGCCTATGCCGTCACCGGGTATGAGGGCGATGCTGTGGTTCGTCATGGTCCGCATTCCAGCAATCAGGCGCCGCTCGGGTCCAAGACGTATCGCCGATGTGCCTTATAGGCGGTCCCTATGAGTCGGTGGAACGGCGATCTCCAGGAAGGCGCGGGCAGCAGGCGTGAGCTGCGCCTTCCGGCTCACCAGAATGTTGTGCTGGCAGGAGGCCGGCTCCAGATCAAGGACGAGGGCTCCGGTCCGCTCGGACAACTCGGCCCAGGATTCCGTGACCACCGCCAGCCCTACCCCCGCCAGCACCAGGGGTAGGAACGCCATGCGGTGTTCCGTCTCCACCGCGATGTGAATGTCGATGCCTCGCGCTCTCAGGTCGTCCACGTAAGCGCGGATCCCGGTCCCCCGCTGCCCGACGATCAGCCGCTGCCCTCCGAGCTGCTCGCGTTGAACCGGCTGCCCCGCCGGGAAGGGGCCATCCAACGGGGTGACCAGGACGAGCCTATGATCCCCGACGTGGTACGGCACGACGTCCGTGCTCGGCAGCGGCGACGAGGTAGTCAGCAATCCGAGTTCGCAGCCTCCGGTGCGTACCGTGTCGATCACGTCCGCTGAGGTGAGGGCGGCACGCAGGCTGAGCGACACCTCTGGATAGCGGTCGGCGAAGCACCGGGCCATGGTGCTGAGTGGTTCGACCATGGGCGAGGCCATCACGGCAATGTCCAGGCGCCCGCCTCGCAGTTCACGGACGGCGCCGACACTGGCTCTGGCCAGTTCCAGCGCGTGCAGGGCTTCGCGCGCCGACGGAACCAGGGCGCTGCCGGCCTCGGTGAGGACCGCCTTCCTGCCGATCCGGTGAAACAGGCTGCCGCCGACGTGGCGCTCCAGAGCCCGGATGGCCTGTGACCGGGACGGCTGGGACACATACAGCGCGGCGGCAGCACGGTTGAAACCACCGTGGTCCACGATGGCGAGGAAGTACTCGAGCTGCCGGAAGTCCATGCTCAGCGTCGCCGGTCGTCCTCGACGAACCACCCGTCCCGTCACCTCCGCGCTGGAGGAGACCTACCGCGAGGGCGGGGGAACCCGATCCGATGACGGGCGTTTCCGGTTCGGTGCACGGGACGAGCCATGCCTGCCGGATGGCGGTGGCCGGCTGCGCGTCGGCGTCGGCGTCGGCGTCGGCGTCGGCGTCGGACCAGCCAGGCGCACCAGGGGCGCCGCACTGCACCGGATGGTGCACGAGGTTCTTTGTGACCACTGCATGCCCCTCTCCCCGATTCGGCCGTGCCGTGGCCTTCCCCAGGGAGTGGCCAGGAACGGCCTCCGTGCGGACACCGTCGCGCGCACGGCTCAGACCAGCACGGGTCCAGTCCGCCACGGCCCGTGCTCTTGGCGGACGCTCGTACGGCAACAGTGCATGGGCGCCTTCGTCCGCCGGCGCCCACAACCCATCGGAGTGATCGGGGGGGCAGAAGTTCCAGGCGAACACGCGGGCCGGACAGGACGAACAGGCGAGCAGGGAAGGCCCTAAGAGACACCGGCAACTCCTCAGTTCCGGAGACGGCCGGACAGCACACGGACAGCGGATCGCTATTAACACGTGTAACCATCTCCGCGCCGCGCGGGACGGCGCTACACCGGGGTCTCGACGGACTGTTCCGACCAGATGGTCTTGCCACCGGGAGTGAAGCGACTTCCCCAGCGGTCGGCAAGCTGCGATACGAGGAACAGCCCGCGGCCTCCTTCATCGGTCTCGCGGGCCCGTCGCACGCGGGGCTGAGTAGTGCCGGTGTCGGACACCTCGCACACGAGCCCTTCCGGTCCGTGGAGGAGTCGGAGACCGACCGGGCCACCGACATAGCGGATCGCGTTCGTCACCAGCTCGCTGACGATCAGTTCGGTGACGAACGCGGCCTCGTCCAGGCCCCATGCGGCCAGCTGCGACGTGACGAGTTCACGGGCTCGGGCGACATTCACCAGATCCGGTTCCAGCTCCCAGGCAGAGACATCACGCGCGGGCAGTGTGCGGGTGCGGGCGAGGAGGAGGGCCGCATCGTCGGCCGGGTCGGGCGGTGTGAGCAGCGCCAGGAGGTCCCGGCTGGCCTCCTCCACCGGTGTGTCGCCCACCTGCCCCAAGGCCTGCGCCAGCCGGGTCATGCCCTCCTCGACACCACTGGTCCTGCTGACGACGAGGCCGTCCGTGAACAGAGCCAGGAGGGAGCCAGCGGGAATCTCGAAGTGCGTCGTGGCGAAGGGCATCCCGCCGACCCCGAGCGGCGGTCCGGGAACCACATCGGGATAGGCGGGCACGTCGCCCGACGGCAGCAGGACGGCAGGAGGCGGATGTCCGGCGCTGGAGACGGAGCAGGTGCCGGAGACCGGGTCATAGACGGCGTACAGGCAGGTTGCGCCCAGGACAGAGGGGTCCGGTCCGCGGCTGTCGGTGGCGTCGGAGAAGCCCAGAACCAGGTCGTCGAGGTGGGTGAGCAGCTCGTCGGGGTCGAGATCGAGGTCGGCGAGGACGCGGACGGCTGTTCGCAGACGGGCCATCGCCGTGGTGGCCTGCAGGCCGTGACCGACGACGTCCCCCACGACCATGCCGATGCGGAAGGAGGGCAGGGGTATCACGTCGAACCAGTCGCCACCGGCCCCCGGGCCGCCGGCCCTCGGCTGGTACACGCCTGCTATCTCGGCTCCCGGGAGATGTTTGGCCGCGCCGGGCAGGAGGCTGCGCTGCAGAGTGACTGCGGAACGGCGCTCGCGGGCGTAGCGGCGGGCGTTGTCGACGCCGAGGGCGGCATGCGAGGCAATATCCTCCAATGCCGCGCCGTCCACGTTGGTGAAAGGCTCGGAAGGCGGCCCCCGCCACAGGGTGAGGCAGCCGAGTACGACTCCCCTGGCATACAGCGGAACGGCCACGGACGAGTGCGCGCCGTCAGGGATGAGCAGACTCAGAGTTGCGGAGTTCGCTCCGAGCCCCGAACTGAGCAGCCCGATGTCGGAGGCGACGACTGCCCTGCCCTCCATCAAGGGGCTCATCACGGCGCTCTCAGGAAGGGGCGGCACGGCTTCGCCGACCGGCAGGAGATGCTCTGCGGACACACCGGGGCTCTGCGCCGCTGCGACACGGCGCAGCCGCACTTGGCTGCTGGCATCGAGCCGTGCGGGCTCGTCGCCGACCAGCACGGCCTCGACAAGATCGACGGTAGCCAGGTCCGCGAAGCCGGGGACGAGGAGATTCGCCAGCGTCTGGGCGACCTCCGTCACGTCGAGGGACTCCCCCAGGGCCAAAGCGGCCAGGTGTGCCAACTCGGAACGGCGGCGTGCAGCAACGGCAGCCGCCTCCCCATCAGCGTCCCCCAAGAGAACGAGCCACGGCCCCTCATCGGCAGCGGAGCCACCTTCTGACGCCAGCGGGACGACGGCGCAGCTGAACGTGTGGGGAGGAGCTGACGGCCCTTCTCCCGCAGGCGCCACCCCCGCCACAACGTGGCCGGCTCTCCGCAGAGCTGCCACGAGAACGGGACAGGGCGATCCGGGCGAACACCCGAGCAAGGCCGTGGCTCTCGGCGTACTGAACAGCACCAGACCCGCCCGATCGACCACGACCGCCGCCGCACCGGCACCCACGGCCGCCCGTACCTGCAGCCGGTCACCACTGCTGGATTTGCGCATGTCACGCCTCGCCTGCCGAGCGATACCGCCTCCATTGTGGCCCGGTGCCCCCCGCCACGGCGAGGCGACGGCGCACGTATGCACCACGTTCATGCTTCCCGACGACTGCGGCGCCACAGAGAAGCATGCTGATCACTCACTGATCAGGGAGGCACCCATTACACCTCTGAGCTGGACAAACGCCAGAAAGCGAGGCCCCGATCCTAAAATCGCGTGGTGGCCGAGGGTCATGGCCTGGCTCCTGCCCGCCGGCGGTTGATGTTCGGCCGGGGGAGTGGAGCCACGGTCCACCACCCGGCCGCATTTGCCCGGACCACTCTCCGACGCCGAGCCCAAGAACTGCTGTCGACTCGCCGAACAAGCAGGTCACAGCCGTCCCGGCCTCATGCAGCGGCTACCACGGCACGGTCCGCGCCGTGGCCATCCGGCACGGGCAGACGTGGGCCGATCACTGCTCCCCGCGCAGGCGGAGGTGGGTCGTCGGGGTTCCAGCAGTCCGTCAGATAGTCAGCACCCCCTCCGGGTGACCGAACCAGGTGAACGAGACAAATGAGTCCCGCGTAAGCAGGGCGTGCAACCATTCGGAAGGCCAAGCGACGAACCCTGACAGGGGAGAAACTCCCAGGCGCGACCATCACGCACAGTGCTCACCCCGACCGGCCGCACTCCCCCGACGCTCCGCGGATCCGCGGCCTGAGCGGACTCGAACCGGCATCGCCCATCACCCGTGCTGGTTCGGTGCTGACCTCATCGCCTTCCTGGCCTTGTTTCCGCAGGTCCTAGCCTCGATCGGATGAGTTGTCGTACCACTCGATCCACTCGATGGTGGTGCCGATGAGACTGGCAGCGACGATGCGTCTGAGGGAACCGGGGGGCGTGGGAGCGTGTGTTGCGGCGGCCATGTGCACCACTTCCGGGCGGGTGACGGGGACGTGTACGTGTCGCCACACCGTAGGAACGCGCAGGTCAGCGGTGTATGTGACGGGACACCACAGTCCTGCGCCGCGAGCGCCTGTACCACTCCCACGTCACCGAGTGGCGGGCCGCGCGCGATGCCGGCGCATTGGAGAACCTGGTCGACCGGCGCAC
>NZ_JBHYMF010000060.1:0-38491 GCF_042742855.1 Streptomyces sp. NPDC058877
CCCCTACAGCGAGGCCCAGTTCAAGACCACCAAGTACATGTCCGACTACCCGGAGCGGTTCGACTCCCTGGCCCACGCCCGCGAATGGTTCGACGCCTTCATCTCGTACTGCCGAGTAGCCGAGGGGAGTCTCACCCCTCGGCTCTCACAGATCCGTGCGTAACAGTCTCCCGTTACACGGCTCTTGTCGCTCTGATCACCAGCCAGAGGCGGCCCTTGCGGTGTGACGCCAGTGCGCGAACATCCGCGGGTATCGCTGGGCGATCTCCCGCAGCTTCGCGAGGGCCTTCCGCTTGGCCGCGAACCGTTTGTACTTCTGGCGGATCCAGCGCACCAGGTAGGCATTGATGCGCTGGAGGAGGGGATCGAGCTCCATCGGGCGAAACCGCCCGAAGTAGTTGATCCAGCCCGCCACGACCGGGTTGATGCGGCGGGCGAGCTCGGGGAAGGACAGGTCCGAGCGCGTGTGCAGGTGCCAGGAGCGGACCTGTGCGCTCATCTTCTTCAGGGCGTCCTTGCTGACCGCCGGGTCGAACGACAGGAACAGCCTGCCGCGCTTGTTCCGGTTCTTACGGGCGCGGAAGGTGTATCCGAGGAACGTGAACGCCGTGTGCTCGTAGGCCCCTTGGCGTTTACCGTCTTTGCAGTACACGATCCGGGTCTTGGCCGGATGCAGTCGCAACCCGACCTCCTCCATCCTGTCCGTGAGCGAGGTCAGCACATGCCGGGCCTGCCGCTCGGAGACGCAGTGGATCACGGCGTCGTCCGCATACCGTTCGAAAGAGACCGTCGGGAACTCCCGCGCCAGCCACAGATCGAACGCGTAGTGCATGAACAGGTTCGCCAAAACGGGAGAAACCGGGGCGCCTTGCGGGGTTCCCCTCTCCCGGGTCAGCAGGCTGCCGTCGGGCTCTTCAAGCGGGGCGGCGAGCCACCGCTTGACATACAAAATCACCCATACGGCATCGGCGTGAGCCTCCACAGCCTTGACGAGCAGGTCCCAGGGCACGCTGTCGAAGAACTTCTGGATATCGAGGTCGATGACCCAATCCTTCTTCCAGCAGCGTTCCCTGCACCGCTCGACCGCGTCCAGTGCGGATCGTCCGGGCCGGTATCCGAAGGAGTCTGGATGGAATACAGAATCCACTCTCCGCATCAGATGCCGGGCCACCACAGTTTGCGCCACGCGGTCGGCGACGGACGGAATCCCTAGAATTCTCGTGCCGCCTCCCTGCTGCTTAGGGATCTCCACCATGCGCACCGGAGGCGGAAAGTATGAGCCCGACGACATGCGGTTCCAAACCCGATACAAATTGTTCTTCAGGTCCTTCTCGAAATCGGCGATGCTCTGCCCGTCCACCCCGGGGGCGCCTTTATTCGCCCTGACGTCCTCCCACGCCTCCTTTACTTCCCACTTCGAGATATCAAACGGCTTGGCCTGTGACTTCAACTGGCCCATCGAACTCCTCCCGGGAAAACCCCGGTTGATACGATCAACACAGTCACGAACGACCCGACCCCTTCGCTCCACCCCCATTACAGAGGCTTCCCCACTACTACGAGCCGGTCCGCCAGCGCGTCCCGCATCGGTACTCAATCCCTTGCGGTGATTGCCGCTTGGGACACTCCCTTTCACCCGCCACAAGTGACGGGCCGTATCGAGACGCGCCTTCTCCTGTTCCATGCGAGAGCGGCAGGCCGGGCTCACGTCGCCTATATGCCGGACACCACCTGGCCAGTAGACGGGTGCCCGCCAGGCTCATCCCGGAGTTGGTTGCACACCCCGGTTTTGATGTCATCTAAGTCATTACGACACGTCCGCAGCGATTCGCTTGCGCTCGTCTTCCCGACCCCCACCTGACGCCTCTCACGACGCCTTTTCCTCATCGCTCACCACGACAGCATTCAACTGACGCAGCATGAGGTGGTTTGGAACCCTCCCCCGCAGGACGGCTCCGAAGGGCCAACGATTCCTTCATCTCTCGCACAGCACCGCAGAATTAGCTTCACCTACATAAAGCGTCTCCTTGCGTTCAGGACACAAACAACCACGAGCACCGGCACTCGGGCGTCGGACTCCACACGCCCGCCAGCGTCCACTTCGGCACCGCCGAGGAGATCCCTGACCAGCGGGCCGTCACCCTCGCCGAGGCCTACGCGCGCCACCCCGAACGCTTCGGCCGCCGCCCCAGACCGCCCGAGATCCCGAAGACAGCGTGGATCAACGACCCTCCAAGCGCAGGGAACCCGCACCACAGACCTCATAGCGTCACGACCGTCTCACTGGACTTGAAATCTTCCGGCCTGCCGGCCGCGGCTCGATGCAACACCACAGCGTCGTTCCTGAACTCCTCCGGATACGGAGACCTACGCCCCACCAGGACACCTTTCCTCAGACCCTCAAGATCCATTGTCGAGCGTCCACACCAAAGGGGTCACCTCAGCGACTGCGCGCCCCCGGCGGACAGGGCGGGCAACCGCGCGCCTCCGGTACTGGCGCAGGGCTCCGAAAGGGCCGTCGAGCCGTCGTCGACCGTTCTGCAGGGATGACATCTGACCAGGTCAGGTGGCGTGCGTCAGGTAAGATGCGCCTCTTGGCTTATCGGATGGCTTCGGAGGATAGTGTGGGCGATTCGCCGGAGAAGAGCCCTTCGTCGATCGCGGAGGTGCGATTCACCTTCCTCAGTGGTGTCGAGGCTCTGCGGGGCGACCGGCGACTGCCTCTGGGGCCCCCTCAGCGCAGGGCGGTGCTGTGCGCGCTGGCGTTCCGGCGCCGCCAGTGGGTGTCCACCCAGAGCCTGCTCGCCGCCCTCTACGAGGACTCCGCACCGGCGAGTGGTGTCGGGGTGATCCAGACGCATGTGGCCGGACTGCGCCGAGTGCTGGAGCCGGAGCGAAGACCGAGGTCTGCCGGTACCGTGCTGCTGTCGGGACACGGCGGCTACCAGCTGCGCATCGAGGACGATCAGACGGACCTGGGCGAGTTCGAGCACATGGTGGCCGAGGGCAACCATGCACGCGAGCACTCCGAGTGGCAGAAGGCCGAGCAGCTCTACGACCGAGCACTGCGGCTGTACCGCGGCGAACCCCTGGCAGGTATACCCGGCCCGTATGCCGCCATGTGGCGCGCGACCTTGACCGAGCGCCGTCTGGCCGTCCTGGAGGACAGTCTCGATATCGAGATCGCGCTCGCCCGGCACGACTCCGTGATCGACCGGCTGAGGGTGCTGACGGCCGAGCACCCGTTGCGCGAACGCCCGCGTGCCCTCTTGATGCGCGCACTGCACCTGGCCGGCCGCCAGTCCGACGCACTGGAGGTCTACACACGGACCCGGCGGCTCCTGATCGACGAACTAGGGGTCGACCCAGGCCCCGAGCTGCGCGCCCTCCACAGCCGGATCCTGTCCGGGCCGCCATCCGGCATGTACGAGGAGGCGTCGCCCGTCACTGTCACCGCCATGGCTCCCGCTGTGCTTCCGCCGGCACCGAAGCCCTCCACCGAGGCCACTCCATTGGTGGAGCGAGAGGACCAGCTCGCCGCGATCGTGACGCTCGCCGAGCGAGCGGCAACGGCCGAGGGTGGCTTGGCCCTCGTGTCCGGCATCTACGGGCACGGCAAATCGCGTTTCCTCGATGAAGCCGCTCGCCTGGTACCGGCTGCGCGGCGGCTCAACCTGCCGAGGACTCCTTCCGTCGGGGACGTACCTCTCGGGCTGCTCAACGCGATTCTGGGCGGTCTCGGTCATAAAGCAGGTGACGATCTTGTGGATTCGTCCGCTCTTCAGGACCGCGTCACGGATCACCGGCTGGCAGAGCAAATGGCAGCCCTTCTGGTCGACAGTGCCGCAGGTGCCCCGTTGGTCCTCCTGGTGGACGATGTCCTGTGCATCGACGAGCGCTCGATGCAGATCCTCACGCTGGTGGCACAGCGGCTGCGTGCCACGCGCGTCCTCCTGGTGCTGGCGGTGGAGGACCGCCCCTGGGACCCGGAGGCGTACCGGCGGACTCTGGACCTGGGAAACGTCTCCTCGGCGACTCTGCACCTCGGCAGGCTCACCCGATCCGGGATCGCCGAGCTCGCGGCGGCTCGGGTGGACGCTCCTCACCTGCAGGAGTTCGCCCGGAGTGTCCATGAGGCGACAGCCGGTATCCCCAAGCTCGTCGTGGCGCTGATCGCGGACCTGTGTGCCCTGCCCGATGCCGACCTGCGGCGTGTGCCCGAGCACACCCCGGACGTCCGCTTCAAGCGGGCGATGGCGCTGATGCTGGACAACTACACGGACGACCGTGCCCTGTTGCTCCGAGCGATCGCGGTCCTGCACGAGTTTCAGCCGACGCCCCACGTACTCGCGGAGGTGTGCAAGGAGGCTGTGGCCGAGATTCAGGCCCGGTGCGAACGCCTGACGGCGATCGGCATCCTGTCCACGGCCGACCCCGCCCGCTTCCGGCACCCCCTGGTGCCCAACACCCTGCGCTGGCTCTGTTCGCCGGACGAGGACAGCCGGCTTCGGGTGGCAGCCGCGCGGTACTCCCTGAGCTCAGGGCACAGCGCCCGGCAGGCCGCCCGGTACCTGGACGCGCTGACGGGCACGCACTGGTCCTC
Source organism: Streptomyces sp. NPDC058877 (assembly GCF_042742855.1). Classification (NCBI taxonomy): domain Bacteria; kingdom Bacillati; phylum Actinomycetota; class Actinomycetes; order Kitasatosporales; family Streptomycetaceae; genus Streptomyces; species Streptomyces sp. NPDC058877. The sequence goes on from NZ_JBHYMF010000060.1 coordinate 4,604, forward strand.
CTGGACGACCGTCCTGGTGGACGCGGCCGACGAATGCCTTCGGCAGCACGCGGTCCGGGAGGCCCTCCACCACCTCCAGGCGGCGCTCCGCATCGCCGGCCACGACCAGCGCGCCGCCGTGCTCGTCCAGCTCGGTCAGCTGGAGCTGTGGGTCAACCCCACCGCTTCGCTGACCCATCTCCACGAGGCACTTGAGGAACAACGTGCCGCGCGGAGGGCACCGACCGCGCTGATCCCCCTGGCCTGGACGATGGCGTCCAACCGTCGCGGCGGAGCCGCCCTCACCCTCATGGACGAAGTGATCGCCGAAACCGAACCGCGCGATCCGGCCGCGGCGGAGGCCGCTCGTGCCTCTGCCTGGATGGTGGCCGCGCTGACCCCCGAAAGCTGGGCCGTACATATCGAGCGGCTACGTGCGGCGCGAGCGTCAGGGGACCGGGCCGACGACCTGGTGACGAACGCCGTCCTCACCTGGGAGGACACGTACCAGGTGCGGTACAGCGCCGCGGAAGCGATGTCCCGTTTCCCCGCGGAGTGCCACCAGGACGGTGCGTGGGAGAAACTGCCGCGCGAAGTGGTGGGCATTCTGACGCACATCGCGAAATGGGCCGGGCAGTTCGCTCTCGCCGGACAGCTGAGCGATCTCCACGAGGACCGCTACTTCGGGACGATGGACATCTACCGACGCATCATGCGTTCCGAGGTCCACATGCGGGGCGGCGACTACCGGCGGGCCCTCGAGACATGCGCCCCCGTGGCCGGACTGTCCCTGGAGCAGGTGCCGCGCCGCCCGGCCGCACTGGTCGCCCAGTACGCCCAGGCGCTCCTGGGTCTCGGCCAGGCGGACGAAGCCGAGAAGTGGCTCGACAGCGCGACGGAGCACGCCAACACCGAGACGTGGGAACTGCCGGTGGTGAAGTGGGTACGCGGCCTGCTCCACTCCGCGCGCGGGCAGGCACACCAGGCGGCAGCCTGTTTCGTCGACTGTGGTCGTCGCAACGCTGCCTGGGGTCTGCACAATCCCGGGTACCTCGCCTGGCGCAGCTCCGCCGCCATGGAACTACTCAAGACCGGTGAACGCGAGCGCGCCAGGGAGCTGGCGGCGGCCGAACTCGCGCTCGCACAGAGATGGGACACCGCCGTGTCGCTCGGTCGCGCCTGGCGGGCCGTCGCGCTGACGTCAGGTGACGACAGCACCCTGCCCCTGCTGGAACGGGCCGTCGGCCACCTGCGGGGCAGCGAGGCGGTGACCGAGCTGATCGCGGCCCTCATCGACCTGGCCCGTGCCCGCGCCGACCAGGACGACCACAGGCAAGCCCGCGAGCTCCTGCTGGAGGCTCGCGCGCTGTCCGAGCCCCGAGGGCTGGCCCTCTTCACCGCCGAGATCGACAGGATCCTGCGAGACCTGCCCCGTGTCGACTGAGTCACCCCACGTCGACACAGCGTTGTTCGGAGGACGTTGAGAGCGCGTTGAGAACGGGCTGCGAGAGTCCTCCCATGAACCTTGCGACATCGTCGGCCGAGACCACGGCCATGAGGGAGCGGTACGACGAGAGTCGTACAGCAGGGGTCGCTCATCGGTTCAGCCGCGTCGGCGGCGCTGCGCAGCCAGGTAGGCGGCGCTGCGGTCTCTCGCCAGCCGGTCGAGTGGGGCGGCGATGCCCTGCGGCAGGCGCAGCGGATCGAAACCGAGCTCCGAGGCGGGGACCTCCGCCCGTTCGAGGGTCAGGGTGCCCAGCGTCACCGACTGCTCCGAGGACCACAGACGGGTGGGGTCGTGGACCTCGTCCTGGGCGGCCGGAAGGTGGGCCACAAGGTCGAAGCGAGCAGGCAGTTCGGCGTGCAGCCCGGCACGGAGATAGTCCCGCGGCCGGCTGCGGGACTCCTCGGGGATCAGCGGCTGCGCCGCGCGGAGCGGCCGCCAGCTCAGCCGGGCCCACAGGGTCGTACCGGTCGGGTCCAGCAGACCGAACGCATGCACCGAGTGGTACGTCAGGCCCGTGAAACTCGCGGCAGGGCGGGCCTGCTGGGCCAGGTCGAGGGCGACGGCCGCCTCGGGGTGGCGGGCCACGTACGCGGGTACGGCCGTCGCCGGGTCCGGGGAGTTGGCGGCCCGGAGGAACTCGACCATGTCCGCGCCGGTGCGTGCGAAGAAGACCGGAAGAGTGAACATCACGAGGTCGAGGCCGCCGATCCGGGCGGCCATGCCGTGGTCCGACGGGTCCCCGTCGTGCCCGTGTGCGCCTCCGAGCGTGCTGGAGAAGCGGACCGTGGCAGGAGTGCTGGATACGGCGAAGATCTCAGCCGTACTCAGGGAGGCGGCGATCTCCGACGGAGTGAAGGCACCCGCCGCCCAGGCACCTCGGGTGTGCAGGAGACGGTCGCTCGGATCGGCGCCTGTCGCCGAGGCGACTTGGTCGGCGAGCCGGGCGCCGTCTTCGAAGGAATGACTGCTCATGGCGGTGACGGTAGGCGGCCCGGCCGGACGGGCGCATCGGTCACCGTATCGGTCGCATCTGACTGCGACATCCCCCTCGCTCGCGAGGGGAAGCACGTGTGGTGTACGGGGAAGAAGCGGGGAGCACGGAAGTGAATCTGTACGGACGGGATCGAGAGCGGCAGGAGCTCGACCGACTCCTGGAGGAGGCACGGCGGGGAAACGGATCGGCCCTCGTGCTCTGGGGAGATCCAGGCATCGGAAAGACGGCGTTGCTCGAGTGCGCCGCCGCCCGAGCGGCCGGCTTCACGGTCCTGGGTTGCCGGGGCAGCCGGATGGAGTCCAGACTGGCCTTCGCCGCCCTGCACGGGCTGCTGTGGCCACTGGTCGACCGGATCGGCACGCTTCCGAAGCCGCAGGCCGACGCGCTTCACGGGGCCCTGGGACACACCCAGCACGCGACCGACCAATTCCTGATCGGCGTGGCGACCCTCACCTTGCTCACCGAGCTCGCGGCTGAGGAACCCTTGCTGATCACCGTGGACGACACGGACCAGTTGGACGAGCCGACTGCGGCGTGCCTGGCCTTCGTCGCCCGACGGCTGGACACATCACGGGTGGCCATGCTGCTCGCCGCCCACAGCGATCCGGCGGCCGAAGGCCCCTGGGAGGGCCTGCGAGCGATCGGCCTGGCCCCGATCCGCGACGCCGACGCGAAGCGGCTGGTCCGCACCGAACATCCGACGGCACCCGAGGAAGCCGTGCGCCGTACCGTCGCGGCCGCCTGCGGAAACCCGCTGGCACTCCGGGAACTGCCGACCCTCACGGCCGGCCCGGGGGCGCGGCTTCCCGTCGGCCCCCTACTGCGCCGCGCCTTCGGAAGCCGCACCTCGGTACTCTCCCCCGGTGCGCGGTCTCTGATGCTCGTCGCGGCCGCGGAGGACCGCGGCGATCAGCACCTGGTGCGCGCCGCGGCTGCGACGCTCGGGGCCGGCGCGGCGGCCTGGGACGAGGTACTGCGGTCGGGGCTTCTCTCCCTCCAGGGCCCCTCGCTCCGGTTCAAGGCACCGCTGGTCGGAGCCGTCGTGTACGACGCGGCCTCCTTCGCCGAACGCCAGGCGGCCCACAGGGCCCTGGCCCAGGCACTCGAGCGGGACGCCACCGAGGAGGGACTGCGGGCCTGGCACCTGGCAGCGGCCACCGACGTGGCCGACGAAGCGGTGGCGGAACTGCTGGAACGCACCGCACGCCATGACGCGGCCTCCGGCGGCAACGCATCGGCCGTCCGAGCACTGCTCCGGGCCTCCGAGCTGTCGCCCGACCCCGTTGACGCGGCCCGCCGCCTGTCACTCGGGGCCCTCGCGGCCTGGGAGTGCGGGCAGGTGGCCAGGGCTCGGGATCTGCTGGACCAGGCGGGCCGGCTGGCGCCCACGCAGACAGTGGCGCAGGACAGCGGCGGTCTGAGCGGCCTCATCGAGTTCGCTCACGGCGACCAGGAAGTCGCGCACCGGCTGTTGCTGCGCGACGCGAGTTCGGTGCCGGACCGTACCAAGGCCATGGAACTGGCCTGCCTGGCGGTGCGGGCCGGCTGGGCCGCGGGATCCCCCGACCGGCAAGCCGCGGCTTTGCGCCGGTTGTCGGAGCTGACGTGCGGGGCGGACACGCCGGAGGCGAGCGTCCTGTCCGCTCTCGCTCCGTGGTGGAGCGAGGCCGAAGCGGTGCCGCCCTTCGCGGAGGATGTCACGGCTCCTCTCGGCACCGTGTCATGGCGGCTGATGCCACCCGCACCGCTCGCCGCGGCGTGGGGTGCCGAGCGGGCGGTCTCCGACGTGCTCGGCCGCAAACTGGAGGTGATGCGTCGTACGGACGCGACGAACGCCCTCGTCCTGACGGTGCCGCAGACAGCCACCCTGGACATCGTCACGGGTCGCTGGAGCCAGGCCCGCGCCAGCGCCACGGAGACGCTGCGGCTGGCCGAGGAGATAGGAGCCGACCACGCCGCCTCGCAGTGCCGCAACTCCCTGGGCTGGCTGGCCGCGCTGAGCGGTGACGAGGAGGAGGTCGCCGAACTCAGCGCTGTCACCCTGCGGCTGTCGGTGCCACGGCGCGTGCGTGCGCTGACCGCCGCCGCCTACTGGAACCAGGGCCAGGCCGCCCTGTTCGCCGGGCGCGCCGAGGAGGCGCTCGAACTCCTGGTCCGGCTGACCGAAACCGGTCATGACGCGGCCCACGGCACCTTCGCGCTGCTCGCCGCTGCCGACACGGTGGAAGCGGCCGTCCGGGCCGGTCGTCCAACGGTCGGCGAGGCCGCCGCCGAAATCCTCGGTTCCTGGGCCCGGCGCGCGGGCGTGCCCTGGGCCGTTGCTGCGGCGCACCGCAGCACGGCGTTGCTCAGCGGCGACCGGGCGGAGGAGTGTTTCGAGCGGGCGCTCCGCGTGCCCGGGGCCGCCGACCGGCCGTTCTGGCACTCCCGCACCCGTCTGCTCTACGGGGAGTGGCTGCGCCGGGCGAAACGGCGCACCGAGGCACGGCTGCATCTCGCCGAGGCCGCCGAGACCTTCGCCCGGCTCGGCGCCCAGCCGATGCTCGTACGGGCACGCAGTGAACTGGAGCTGACCGGGGCCCAGCCGAGGCCGGCCGGCGTGGCCGAGAAGTCCGTGCTGACACCTCAGGAGCTGCGGGTGGCCAAACTCGCCGCGGAGGGCCTCACCAACAAGGAGATCGCCTGCCACCTGCTGATCAGCCCCCGCACGGTGGGCCACCACCTGTCCAACGTGTTCCCGAAACTCGGGGTGGTGGCCCGCTCGGAGCTGGCCCGTGTGGACTTCGACAACGGGCTGCGGATGATCGCGTGAGGGCAGGAGCCATCGCCGCTCACCTGACGGATACGGTGACCGATGCCGGGACGCGCGCACCTGCCTAGCGTCGTCGGCATGAACGACGCAGCCTTCACCACCATCGTCGTCGGGGGCGGTTCCGCCGGAGCCGTCCTCGCGACACGTCTCACCGAGAGCCCCGACCGCCGCGTGCTCCTGCTGGAAGCCGGCCCCGCCTACGCACCGGACGCCTACCCCGCGGGGGTGGCCGACAGCGGCACGCTGGGCGGCTGGACCGGGCACGACTGGGGCTACCGGTCCGAGCCCGGGTTCATCGGCCACCCCGTCGACGCCTTCCGCGGCAAGGTCCTCGGCGGCAGCTCGGCCGTGAACGGCTCCGTCGCGGTGCGTTCCCTGCCCTCGGACTTCGCCCGCTGGTCGGAGCGCGGTCTCAAGGGATGGACCTACGGAGACATCCTGCCCGCGTTCAAGACGCTGGAGGCCACCGAAGCCGGCGACGACGAACTGCACGGCCGCTCGGGTCCGCTCCCCGTCTCCCAGCTCACGCGCAACGACCTCAGCACCATGCAGCGCGCCTTCGTCGACGCTGCGCTGGCCGACGGCATCCGGCCCACCGACGACTTCAACGGCGCCGACCCGCACGGCGTGGGACCGTACCCGATGAACGTGCGCGAAGGCGTGCGCGTGAACACCGGCATGGCCTACCTGACCGAGGAAGTCCGTTCCCGGACCAACCTGACGATCCGTGCCGGTGTCCTCGTCGACCGCGTGCTCTTCGACGACGGGAGGGCGACGGGCGTACTCCTCGCCGACGGCACCGAGCTGCGCGCCGCCGAGGTGATCCTCAGCGCGGGCGCCTACGGCAGCGCGGCGATCCTGCTGCGATCCGGCATAGGTCCGGCAGACGACCTGCGCGCGCTGGACATCCCGTTGATCGCCGATCTCCCGGTGGGCCTGAACCTCCAGGACCACCCCTTCTACTACAACGCCTACGCCGCCGATCCCGACCTGATCGGCGAGCAGACACCTGTGATCGGCGCCAAGTCGTGGACGGCCAGCTCGACCGCAGCCGAAGGCGAACTGGATCTCCACATCACCGCCACCCACCTGTTCGACCACTCCACGAGCCCGACCGGCGTCGGCTTCGTGCTCGCCGTCGCCCTGGTCCGCCCCCATTCCCGTGGCACCCTCACCCTGGTCAGCAGGGATCCGGCGGAGGCCCCCAGGATCGACCTCAACTTCCTCGCCGAACCGGAGGACCGCCGCCGGCTCCTCGAAGGCGTCAAGCTCGCCCGCCGGCTCGGGGCCACCGAACCTCTGGCCGGGCTGGTCAAGCGTGAGCTCAACCCGGGCCCTCAGGCGAAGGACGACACCGAGATCCTGGCCTCCGTACTGACCACCCTGGACACGTACCACCACCCGACGTCCACGGCTCCGATGGGAGGCGAGGGCGACCCGGCGGCCGTCACTGACCGGCTCGGCGCGGTGCGCGGAGTGCCCGGCCTGCGGGTGGTCGACGCATCGATCTTCCCCGACGTCCCCTCCGCCGCCACGAACCTCACGGTCATCGCCGCGGCGGAGCACATCGCCCGTCAGATCTGAGCCGACGCCGCAACGGCCGTTCCGCTGGCGTGGCCGGCCGTAGTCGGGTCTCCGACCGGGTCCGGCCACCGCAGGCCGAGCGACGGATCACGTGACGGATGCGGCGCGCGCCCCGCACGGACCCAGTGGTGCCGTGCCGCCCGGGCAGGTCCGGCCGACGGCTCCCTGACCCGGTCCGACAGGCATACCTGAAACAAGAGGACAGCAATGAGCACCAACGAGTTCGACAACATCGTCGTGGGCGCCGGTTCGGCTGGCGCGGTGATCGCACGGCGCCTGGTGGACGCGGGCCGCAGGGTCCTCCTCCTGGAGGCGGGCCCCGTGGACGACACCGAGGCCATCCACGACCCCACCGGCTCGATCCAGCTGTGGAACAGCGCCTGGGACTGGGCTTTCCAGACCGAGCCGCAGACCTACGCGGACGGCCGCCGGCTCCCCTGGCCGCGTGGCAAGGGACTGGGCGGTTCCAGTTCGTTCAACGGCATGATCTACGTCCGGGGCGCCGCGGCGGACTACGACTCCTGGGCGTACCAGGGCGCGGCGGGCTGGTCCTGGCAGGACGTCGAGCCCTACTTCCGCCGTCTGGAGGCCTTCGAGGGAGGTGCGGCAGGAGGACGCGGAACGGACGGACCGCTACACGTCCAGCGCAACCCCGGGCCCGACGCACTGGTGCGGTCCTGGGTCGAGGCGGCCCAGCAGTACGGCCTGCCGTTCAACGACAGCTACAACAGCGGCGACCAGTACGGAGTGAGCTACACCGAGCACACCATCAAGCACCACCGCCGCCAGTCGACGTGGGTAGCCTACGGCCGCCCGGTGCAGGACAGTCCCCTGCTCACCGTGACCACCGGCGCCCTCGTGACCCGCATCGTGTTCGACGGTGACCGCGCGACCGGCATCGCCTACGTCGTCGAAGGCCAGGAGCGCATCGCCCGGGCCGTGGACGACGTGGTCCTCTCCGGCGGCGTCTTCGGCACCCCTCAGCTGCTGATGCTGTCGGGCATCGGCCCCGCCGACCACCTGCGTGACCTCGGTCTGCGGGTGCGGGACGACCTGCCGGGGGTGGGTCAGAACCTGCAGGACCACTGGTCGGCTCCGCTGGTCTGGAAGTCCAGGCAGCCGCTGCCGGCATGGTCGGCACAGGGCCTGGAGGCCCACTACTTCGCCTCGACCCGTCCGGGCCTGCCTGCGCCCGACATCCAGCCGCTCTTCCTGTCGTTCGCCTACCCCGTACCCGGAGCCGACCTGCCGGAGCACGGCTTCTCCGCCGTGGGCCAGCTGCTGCACCCGCACAGCCGCGGCGAGGTACGGCTGCGCTCCACCGACCCGACGGCCCCGCTGGTCCTCGACCCGAAGGTGTTCTCCGATCCGCGCGATCTGGAGACGCTGGTCGACAACCTCGAAATGCTCCGCGACATCGCCGCACAGGGCGCGCTCAAGGAATGGAACGACGGCGAGGTGCTGCCCGGTCCCGGGACGGCGACCCGTGCCCAGCTGCGCGACCACGTCCGTGCCACGGTCGTCTCCGGGCACCACCAGATCGGCACCGCCCGGATGGGTCTGGACTCCCTGTCCGTCGTCGACCCGGAACTGCGGGTCCACGGCGTGCAGAACCTCCGCGTCGCCGACGCCTCCGTCATGCCGCACGAGCCCAGCGGGAACACCAACGCCCCCAGCATCATGATCGGCGAGAAGGCCGCCGACCTGGTGCTCGGCCGCTCCGCGCGCTAGTCGATCACAGCAGGGGTGGTGCGGCCCCGCGCTGCCTCACCGCCCCCTCACCACCCCTGCCGGTCTCTCCCGCGGTCCCCGGACTCACACCGGCACCGCACTCCTCAGCCTGAGAATGCGAGCACATCGCCATGCCCACCTCGGTCACCGCCGCCGTGTCCCGAAACGCCGGTTCGGAATTCCTCATCGAGGAACTGACGCTCGACGACCCGCGCCCGGACGAGATCCTGGTCCGCTACGAGGCCGTCGGAATCTGCCACACGGATCTGGAGGCGGCAGCAGGCCACCTTCCCACCCCGCACCCGGTCGTCCTGGGACATGAGGGTGCCGGCACCGTAGAGGCGGTCGGCGCGGCCGTGACCGGTTTCGCACCCGGCGACCGCGTCGTACTGAGCCTGGACTCGTGCGGCGCCTGCCGCAACTGCCTGGCCGGCCAGCCCGCCTACTGCGAGCAGCACATCCCGCTCAACTTCCACGCCCGCCGCCCGGACGGCACGGTCGGCCTGCGTGACGCGGCGGGCCGCCCCGTCCACGACCACTTCTTCGGCCAGTCCTCCTTCGCCTCGCACGGCCTGGCGCACCCCAGGAGTCTGGTCAGGATCGCCGACGACAGCCTGCCGCCGAGCACGCTGGCCCCGCTCGGCTGCGGGATCATCACCGGCGCAGGAGCGGTCCTCAACTCCCTCCAGGTCCGGGCCGCGAGCACGGTGGCGGTCTTCGGTCTCGGCACCGTCGGCCTGGCCGCCCTGATGGCCGCCGTCGCAGCGGGCGCCACCCGCGTCATCGCGGTCGACCGCAAGCCCGAACGACTCCTGCTCGCCAAGGAGCTGGGCGCCACCGACGTGGTGGACGCCGCGACCGCTGACGCCGCCCAGGCCGTCATGGACCTCACGAACGGCCGCGGGGTGGACTACAGCGTGGAGTCAACGGGTGTCATTCCCGTGATGAACACCGCCGTCGCGGTCCTCGCGCCGCTCGGCACAGCCGCCGTCCTGGGAGTGGCCGCCTTGGACGCCGACCTCAACGCGAACGCCTTCGAACTCCTCAAGGGCCGCACCGTCACGGGTTCCGTGATGGGCCACCAGGCCCCGGGCGTCCTCATCCCCCGCCTGCTGGATCTGCACCGCCAGGGCCGCTTCCCCTTGGACCGCCTCATCAGCACCTACCCGCTGGCCGAGATCAACCAGGCCGTCGCCGACGTCCAGGCCGGCATTGCGGTCAAAGCCGTCCTCACCCACCACGCGTAGCCGTCACCCGGCACACCACAACGCATGAACGATCGCACGCCGTCCCGCTCCAATCCAGCGGATTCCCCCAGTGTCAGAAGGCCCCATACGCATGCCCAGCTCCCCGTTCAAGCGCTCAGCCGTCGACCGTTCGCTGCCGCCAGAGGCGCTGGGCGGTGCTTACCAGCCGATCACCGAGACCGGCGATCCGGTGCTTCACCGGCGATGTGCCGACGTGGTGGAGTTCGGGACGCCGTATCTGGCCCGACTGCTGCGGGACATGTACTTCACGATGCACGCCGCTCACGGAGCCGGTCTGGCGGCCAACCAGGTGGGCGTCGACCTCAGGCTCTTCGTCTACGACTGCCCGGACGAGGAAGGCACTCGGCGTATCGGCCACGTCCTCAACCCCGAGCTCCGGCTCGTCGGTGACGTCTGGAGTACGCGTGGTGAAGGCTGCCTGTCCGTCCCCGGCGCCCAGCAGGAGCTGAGGCGCCTGACGGAGGCCACCGTGCACGGGCAGGACTGGGAGGGAAACGCCGTCACCGTCCATGGCACCGGCCTGCTGGCACGCTGCCTCCAGCACGAGACAGACCACACCAACGGCACCCTCTACCTCGACCGTCTCGGCGTCGAAGCCCGTACCAGAGCGCTGCACCAGATGCGCAGGAACCGCGCCCGCACCGTCGCCGAGCGCGACGAGCGAGCCCGGCTTCTGGCCGCCCGGACCCAGAGCCGGTGACGGCCGATCCCCACGCGCGAGGGCGGGTCCGCTCCGCCCGCAGGCGACCGTTCCCCACCTCCCGGGCTGCTCCTCGACACCACCGCGGAGCAGCCCCACCAGCGAATCCGGAAACCACCATGGCACGACCGTGCAAGACCGCCACCTTCCCGCCCGCAGCCTTCGCACGTGGCCTCGTCGCCGCTGTCGGGGCCGTGTCGGTACCTCTCCTGGCATTCGCTGCCGTCTACCTCGTCGCGGTATGGACGCCGTTCGGACAGCGGGCGGAGAACGCGCTGGTGGTCGGCTATGCCGACGGTGCGTGGATGGCCGACGCCTCCCAGTCCTGGGGGCCGCCGCCGCTGACCCAGGACCTGGAGACCATCGCCGTGGGCCTGACCGCGATCGCCTCCATCGCCCTCGCCCGGAGGCGTTGGCTCGCCGGCTGTACGGCGATCGTGACCGTCCTCGCCACCATCGCCGCGTCACAGGTGCTCAAGAACGTTCTCCTCATCCGCCCGGACCTCGTGGGGGCGGACGACAACCTCGTCGAGGTGAGCTTTCCGAGCGGCCACGTGGCACTCACCGCCGCCCTCGTCGCAGGTGTCGCGCTCGTCGCCCCGGAGCGCTGGCGGCCCGCCCTCGCCGCCGTCGGTGCCGCCTGGCTCGCGTTGACCGCCGGAGCGGTCCAGGCACTGTACTGGCACCGGCCGAGCGACGTGTTCGGCGCAACACTCCTGGCCTGCGCGGGCTACTGTGCCGCCCACCGCTTCCTGCGCCCCGGCAGCAGACCGAGCATGCCCCGGCCTTTGGCGTGGACAGCGCTCCTCCCGGCCGTGGCGGCCGCCGCGACAGGCGCCGGCCGCGAGGGGACCGTAGCGGGCCCGCTCGTGTTCGGCTCGGTCGCCTGGGTCTGCTCGGCCCTCCTGTGGATCGTCATCGCCCGCACCGAGGCGGCTCCGCCTCGGCACCCATGCCCCGCACCGCCACGGCGATGACAGCACGTCCGCGCGTTCCGCCGGACGCACCGCCCGTCCACAGCCTCCACACGACCGGGCCGATCGCGCTGACCCGGCGCACGGCCAACTCCGATGCGGCTCTTGCCGCACACACCCCATAAGGAATCACGTGAGCAAGCAGAAGCGGACTCGTCGCTCCGTCGCCCTCGCCGCCGCAGCCGCCGTCGTGGCGGCCGCCTCCGTGGCCTCCCTGCCCCTCGCATTCGCGGACGCGGATTCCGACGCGGACCTCGGCGCGGACAGGGCGGCGCCCAAGCCCACCGTCGTCCTGGTTCACGGGGCCTTCGCCGACGCCTCGGGCTGGAACGGCACCGCCGCCAGACTGCGCGACCAGGGCTTCACGGTACGGGCGGTGGCCAACCCCCTGCGGGGCCCGGACTACGACGCGGCCTACCTGCAGAGCCAGCTCCAGAGCGTCAAGGGCCCCAAGATCCTTGTCGGCCATTCGTACGGCGGCGCCGTCATCACCAACGCGGCCACCGCCATCCCCGACGTCAAGGCACTCGTGTACATCGCCGCGTTCATCCCGGAGAAAGGCGAGTCGCTCGGCGGGCTGATGGAGCAGCATCCCGACACGGGGGTCCCGCCCCTGCCCACGGCGCCCTTCCCGTTCACCCGGCCCGACGGCACCAACGCCACCGAGGTCATGCTCGATCCCGCCAGGTTCCACGCCGCCTTCGCGGCCGACGTCCCGGCCGCGACATCCGCTCTGATGGCCGCCTCCCAGCGGCCGATCGCGGCGGAGGCTTTCGGTCAGCCGCTCAAGAACGCGGCGTGGAAGGGCATCCCGTCGTGGGCTCTGGTCGCCAGGAACGACCAGGCGATCGGCCCGTCTCTGGAACGCTTCATGGCCAAGCGTGCCGGCGCCCGTATCACCGAGGTCAACGGCTCGCACGCCGTCATGGTCAGCCGCCCCGACGCGGTCACGAACCTCGTCAAGCAGGCGTACCGAGCCACTCGCTGACACCGCCGCACCGCCACCGGCCAGCTCTTCTCTTCCGAACGGGCCCCCGCCGATCAGCGCAGGGCCCGCTCCCACCTCCAGGCACCACCGATCGGATCACCTCAATGCCCGTCAAGACGTTCCTCGCCATCTCCGGCAGCCTCCGCCGGTCCTCCCACAACACCGGCCTTCTGCGCGCCCTGCAGGCACTCGCACCGACCGGCGTCACCATCGACCTCTACCAGGGCCTGGACACCCTCCCCTTCTTCACCCAGGACCTAGAGAACGGGGCGGGACCGGCCGCCGTCGCAGATCTGCGCCGACGCGTACGCGAGGCGGACGGCGTCATCATCGCCACGCCCGAGTACAACTCCGCCATCCCCGGTGTGCTCATGAACGCCCTCGACTGGCTCTCCCGTCCCGCCGACGGCGACCCGGTACTGCGCGAGAAGCCGACCGCCATCCTCGGCGCCTCCCCATCCCAGTTCGGCACCGCCCGTGGCCAGCTGGTCCTGCGCCAGATCCTCCACCGCATCCAGACTCCTGTCGTCGCCCATCCCGAGGTCACCGTCTTCCAGTCCCACCAGCGCTTCGCCGCCGACGGCACCTTCGCCGGGGACGACTTCACCGAGAGCCTCCTGAAGGCTCTGCTGGCGGAGCTGGTTCTGCTGACCGAGCGCAAGTCCCTGGCCGGCATCGCCTGACCCGCACCGTCGCCGGCCCCCCCCTGGCGGGGCCGGCCTGGGCACCCCACCCAGGTCCCCCCCGTCGTCATGACCGATACCGTGACCGATTTCGCGAGGCAGACACCGCCGTAATGTCGAAGCAGTCGGGGTTGTCGACCGACGAGCAGCTCTACTCGCCGAGCTCGTGGGACCCCCGCCCCGCGCTGACGGGACCTCATCGCCCACCGGAACCGCCCGCACGCTCCCCCACGCCAGAGCCTGCACCTCACACATGCAAGGACCCATCACCATGCAGCACGCCCGCAACTTCATCGACGGCCAGTGGGTCGACTCGGCCAAGCAGACCGAGTCCCTGAACCCCTCCACCGGCACGGTCCTCGGCACCTTCGCCGACGCAGGAGCGGAGGAGGCGACAGCAGCGATCGCCGCCGCGCGTCGTGCCTTCGACACCACCGGCTGGTCGCGTGACCGCAACCTGCGCGCCCGGGCGCTCTTCGAGATGGCCGACCGCTTGGCCGAGCGCCGTGACGAGTTCGTCACGATGCTCGCCCGTGAGAACGGCAAGATCCTCGAAGAGGCCGCCTTCGAGATCGATCTCACGATCCCCAAGCTCCGCTACTACGCCGCGCTCGCCCTGAGCGACCACGGCAGCTCGGCCGAGGTCCGTCCAGGCCTCTACTCCATGACGCTCCGCGAGGGCGCGGGGGTCGCCGCCGTCATCGCCCCCTGGAACTCCCCCGTCGTCCTGGCCGTCCGCTCCTTCGCCCCTGCCCTGGCCGCCGGCTGTACCGTGGTCATGAAGCTTCCGGGCCAGACCGGTCTCGTCAACGGTCTGCTCAGCGAACTCGTCGCGCAGACCGAGAGCCTCCCGGCGGGCGTGGTGAACATCTTCACCGAGTCGGGCAACGACGGTGCGCCACTGCTGATCAGCTCGCCGGATGTGGACGTCATCAGTTACACCGGCTCCACCGTGGTGGGCCGCCTCATCGCCGCGAACGCCGCGCCCACCCTCAAGGCGCTCTCCCTGGAACTCGGCGGCAAGAGCCCGATGATCGTCTTCGACGACGCGGACCTGGACGCCGCCGTCCCGGTCCTCACGAAGGCCATCACCACCTTCACCGGCCAGTTCTGCATGACCGGCAGTCGCATACTGGTCCAGAGCGGCATCGCGGACGAGCTCCGGCGCCGCATGGTCGCCTCGCTGCAGGCCGTGAAGGTCGGCCCCGGAGACGATCCGGCCAGCGAGATGGGCCCGCTCATCGACGAGCACAATGCCCGGCGCGTCGAGGGCGTCGTGGCCGACGCTGCCGCGTACGCCAAGGTCCTCGTACACGGCCGACGCGACGGAGCGTTCCTTTCGCCCTCTCTGGTCGAGGTCGCCGACCTGAACGCCCCGATCGTGCAGCAGGAGGTGTTCGGACCCGTCGCCACCTTCGAGGTGTTCGACACCGAGGCGGAGGCCGTCACCCGGGCCAACGCCACCGAGTTCGGCCTGGCCGCCTCGATCTGGACCCGCGACGTCGACCGTCCGCTGCGTGTGGGACGCGAGATCGAGGCCGGGACGGTGTGGACCAACACCTGGGCGATCGTTCACGACATGTTCGAGGAGGGCGGCTTCAAGCAGTCCGGTGTGGGCCGCCTGAACGGAGTGCGCGGCCTGGAGGAGTTCCAGGAGACCAAGCACTACGTCCACGCCGCACCCCGCGCCTGAACAACGGCTGTGGCCCCGCCATCACATCCCATCAGGAGCCCCGTGAACGCCCCCGCCGAGAGCACGGTCCTCAGTTCACGCGGAGACATGGCCCTGATCGCCGCCCGGATCGTCGAGCACGGCCACGAGGAAGCGTTTCAGCGGTGGGCACAGGACGTCCTGGCAGCAGCAGCCACCATTCCCGGCAACCTGGGCGGCGGCCTCTTCCGCCCGGTGGATATCAGCGGCTCCTGGCTCGTCGTCCACCGTTTCCGGGACCGCGAAGCGCTGGAGCGCTGGCTCAAGTCTCCGGTGAGAGAAAAGCTGTTCACACACCAGGAGCATCACCACGAGGTCGCCCGCCGGGAACTGGCCGGCCTTGAGGCCTGGTTCGCCGAACCCGGCGGGACGGCGCCTCCTCCGCCCCGGTGGAAGACGGCGGTGAGCTCCGCCATCGGAATCTTCCCGATCTCCCTGCTGGGCAGCGTGTACCTCGCCCCCTTCTTGACGGTGCTGCCGCAGGTGGCACGAACCGCCGTCTTCGCCCTGCTGTTCAGCGTGCTGATGACCTACGTGGCCATGCCCGCCGTCACCCGCGTGCTACGCCGCTGGCTCAACCCCGACACCCCGCCTCGTCCCGTACCGAAGGAACGCCTCTCATGACCACAGCCATCATCGGCACCGGCAACATCGGCGGCCGACTGGCCGCGAACCTCGTCCAGGGCGGCGAAGACGTCCTGATCGCTGGCAGCGACCTCAAGGCCGCGCAGTCCCTCGCCACTTCGCTGGGCAGCCACGCCACGCCGCTGACGGTAGAGCAGGTGATGGAGCAAGCAGACGTGATCGTCTTCGCCGTCTGGCTGGACACGATCAAGGAGTTCATCACCCGGTACGGCGGCAAAATGTCCGGCAAGATCCTGGTCGACCCGTCCAACCCGATCGCACCAGACGGTGCCGGCGGCTTCGTCAGGACCATCGGAGCCGGAGAATCCTCCGGCCAGCTCCTGGCAGACCTCCTCCCAGAAGGCGCCAAGCTCGTCAAGGCGTTCGGCACCCTCTCGGCCGGAAGCCTGACCTCCGCCTCCCGCAGGGCGCCCGAACGCGCAGTCGGCTTCTACGCGACCGATGACGACACAGCCGGCCGGGTGGTGGCCGAACTGATCACGGCCGCGGGCTTCGACCCCGTCAAGGTCGGGGGCATCGACGAGTCGATCCGCATCGAGGTCTTCGGCGACCTCCACGAGTACGGGGCGCTCGGGAAGGCGGTGACCCGCGACGAAGCGTGCGCAGCCCTGTGACGCCGACCACCTCGGCTCAACCCGGCAACCCCTCGATCTGAAAGAGCAAGCACATGACAGAGCCAAGGCCCCTCACCGCCACGGACCGGTTCGAGATCTTCGAACAGCTCACACTCCACCAGCGCTGCATCGACAACGACGCGAGCCGCGAATCCGCCGACAAGTACGTGGACCTGTACTGGCCCGAGGCCACCTTCACCGTTCACGACCTGCGCAGCCAGACCTTCACTGGCCGCGACGAGCTGAAGAACCTCTACGACTACGCGCACAGCGTGTTCCCGCTGGAGAAGTGGTTCCACGAGGTCGGATGGTTCGAGATCACCGGCGCGGGGGACGTCGCCACCGTGTCATGGCGCTGGCGCGTCAACTGGAAGCAGGACGGCGAAGGGGTGGTGTCGAGCGGCACTTACCAGGATCGCTTCGAGCGCCGGGACGGCGTGTGGAAGGTGATCGAGCGCGTCTCGGACATCGACCCGAACTGGCCCGCAGCACTTTTCCAGCCGTACGTCGACCGCCAGAACGAGCTGTTCAGGGCGTCCTGACCGCCTACGAGACCCGAGGCCGCGGCGGTAAGACGGCCGCGGCCTTTCTCAGCCCCCGGCGCCGCGCGCCGGTGCACCCGTCGAAGTATGGGAACCGAACCGAACCGAACGCCCGGGCGCCGTTGCGGCATACGGAGTCGGCAAGCGCACTACGCGCTGGATCTGGCACATGTCTCCAGGACAGTCCCGACGCGAAGCAGCCGCGTGAAGCGACTCCGCAATAGCCCGCGTGAAGGGCTCGGTCTCTCCAAGCGCACACCTACGGCTGATGGGCGTCCCCGAACCGCGAGCTGACGGTCTCGGGCTCTGAGGCGGCCTCACCGGAGACCCAACCTGGCTTCACGGAACGTCACTACCGAGAGACGGATGGGGCTCCGGTGCCCAACAGCTCGAACCCGTGCTCCAGCCGCTTCAAAATCCCCATCCGTCACACAGGCAAGAGCTCCGCCCAGCAGCCGCCGAGCAGAGGTGACGGCCCATCAGAACGTACGCCGTTCGTGCGTCAAACGTGCGTCACGTGCGTCGAATATGCGTCAAGATATCGCACCTAACGCACGTAACGCCCATAACGCACACTCGGAGAAACCCCAGGTCGGCGGTCCTTTTCGGCGGGCTCAAGGATCGCGACGCACTCTACGTGCTGGGTCATCGGAAAGAGGTCGGCTTCCGACGGCGCGCTCGAACTTGAGCGTGCTCAGGCAGAGTCAGACTCACGCCTTGCGCTCATCCGCTCAGCGCCAGGCTCCCGCCCTGCCCCCGCAGGAAGTCACTCAACGTGCCCATGACAGCGCCTTCAGTGGCATGACGCCCCGTGCCACCAGGCCCGCCACAACGGCACTTCCTGGGGAGAATCTGGGGAGTATCGAGGGCCCTGGGGAGCGCGTGGGGAGAACCGGCCGCGTAACGCCGCACGATCCCGAAAGACGCTGAAAGACTCATCCGCGCAGATCAGGGGCGAGTACAGCTGCATCCATACAGGCCAGCGCCGCCAGGTAGACAACTTCATGACGTACGTGCCGAGGTCGTCGGCCTCGACGATCCCGGGGAGCGAACCGCCCTCACGCAAGGGCGTGACATAGCGGGTCGCTACGACCTCTTTCAACACTTTCCCAGGTCACCCATCTCTTCAACCTTGCAATCCATGTACGACTTCTCTGAGACATACAGGAAGGAATCACCGGTCGACGGCGTCGGGAAAGGTGGGAGGAGTTTCGGCCGGCGAGCCGGTCTCCCGCCCCCGAGCACATCGTCGATGGTGCCGCGCCCCTTGCTTCCGGCTTCCGGCACGAAGTCAGCATAGTAACCGAGGGTGACCGCCTGCGAGGAGTATCCGAACCATCGAACCGGGGCCACCACGGCCCCTCCGCTTCGAATACGACCGGAGCACGGGCGCGCCGAAGCGCCCGACGGAGGTGCGCCGGACGATCGGTTCGACGCACCCCCCCGGCACGTGACGGCACCGGAGCATCGGGGTGCCGGGCCGCACCGACCGCGCCCGTCGCCGGACGGGGCCGGTGCAGGCCCGGTGGCGGCGGTTCACGGCGGGACGGCGGTCACCGGACGGGCAGATGATCGAGGTACGAGCGGACGTTGCGCCGCGTCTCGGGGACGCCGTCGCCACCGAACTTCTCCACCACCGCGTCCGCGAGGACCAGCGCCACCATCGCCTCCGCGACGATCCCGGCCGCCGGGACCGCGCACACGTCGGAACGCTGATGGTGGGCCCGCGCGGCCTCGCCCGTCGCCACGTCCACCGTGGCCAGGGCACGCGGGACGGTCGCGATCGGTTTCATGGCCGCCCTCACCCGCAGCGTCTCCCCGGTGCTCAGACCGCCCTCCGTACCGCCCGAGCGTCCCGAGGCCCGTCGAATGCCCGCTTCGGTGCGGACGATCTCGTCGTGCGCCCGGGAACCCGGCACCCGGGCGAGGTCGAATCCGTCGCCCACTTCGACGCCCTTGATCGCCTGGATCCCCATCAACGCGGCGGCGAGCCGGGCGTCCAGTCGACGGTCCCCCTGCACATGCGCCCCCAGGCCGACCGGGACACCGTACGCCAAGACCTCCACCACGCCGCCCAGGGTGTCGCCGTCCTTGTGCGCCCGGTCGATCTCCGCGACCATCGCCTTCGACGCCTCGGCGTCCAGGCAGCGCACCGGGTCGGCATCCAGGCGTTCCACGTCCCCGGGGACCGGCACCACCCCGTACGGGGCACGCACGGTCGCCAACTCCACCACGTGGGAGACGACCTCGATCCCGACGGTCTCCGCCAGGAAGGAACGGGCCACCGCACCGAGTGCCACCCGGGCTGCCGTCTCCCGGGCGCTCGCCCGCTCCAGGATCGGACGGGCCTCCTCGAAGCCGTACTTCTGCATCCCCGCGAGGTCGGCGTGGCCCGGACGGGGCCGGGTCAGCGGCGCGCCGCGCCCCGTTTCCGGGCCCGCGGGGGGAGCCACCGGGTCGGCCGACATCACCCGCTCCCACTTCGGCCACTCCGTGTTCCCCACGCGCACGGCGACCGGGGAGCCCAGCGTCAGGCCGTGCCGCACCCCGCCGAGGAACGCCACCTCGTCCCGCTCGAACACCATCCGCGCGCCGCGCCCGTGGCCCAGGCGCCGCCGTGCGAGATGGTCCGCCACGAGTCCGGTGGACACCGGGACCCCGGCCGGAAGACCCTCCAACGTCGCCACCAGTGCCGGACCGTGGGACTCCCCCGCGGTCAGCCAGCGCAGCCTGCTCAACGGACCGCTCCGGCGATCGGGCCGACCGGGGGCGCGAAGCCGTGCAACCAGTCGACCTTCTCGTACAGTTCGGTCTCCGAGAAGGCGGCCATCATGGCGTTGCGTTCCTCGGCCTCCCGGCCGGAGGCGTGGTAGAGCCGTCGCCCCATCTCTCGGGCGACGAGCTGTGCCTTCGCCGTGCGGTCGTGGCGTTCGGCGGCGTACCGTCCCAGGCGCGGGACGATTTCCCCGGTGCCGCAGCCCTGGAGGAACCCACCGAGCACGACGGCGTCCTCCAGGGCCATGCAGGCGCCCTGGGCGGCGTACTGGAGCATCGGGTGGGCGGCGTCACCGAGCAGCGCGACCCGGCCGTCGGTCCAGTCGCCGACCGGGTCGCGGTCGCACAGGACCCAGGTCCGCCAGCCCTGGCCGAGCTCCAACAGACGGCGGGGAGTGCCGCCCACTTCGTCGAACTCGGCCAGTACGCGGTCGCGTTCGACGGGCTCCCCCGCGACGGCGACGGTCGCACCGTCGTCGCGCGTGACCGCGAGGTTCAGGTACTTGCCGCCGCCGATGGTGTAGTGGACGAAGTGCCACTTGGGCCCCGCCCACAGGGTCACCGTGTTCCAGCGGAGGTCCTCGGGCACCTGCTCCATCGGTATGACGGAGCGGTAGATGGTGTGACCGGAGACGCGGGGCTCTCCGTCGCCGACGAGCTGGGCCCGGATCACCGAGCGGATGCCATCCGCGCCGATCAGTGCGTCGCCGGTGACCGCGGTGCCGTCGGCGAGGGTGACCGTGGCGCCGGTGACGTCCTGCGCGTAGCCGGTCACGGAGGCTCCGGCGACCAGTTCGACGCGGGCGGCCTCGCGACAGGCCCTCAGCAGCGGCTCGTACAGGTCTCCGCGGTGCACGACGGCGTACGGGTTGCCGAACCGCGCCCGGTAGGCACCGGTGAGCGGCATGTGGGCCATGCGCTTGCCGGACACTCCGTCCATGAGGCGCAGCTCGTCGATGAACACGGCCTTGTCGCGGACGTCCGTTCCCACGCCGAGGCGGTCCAACGCCCAGAAGGCATTGGGGCCGAGCTGGATGCCGGCACCCAGTTCCTCGAAGGCGCGGCGGCGCTCCAGCACGACGACCTCGTGCCCTTGTCGTTCGGCGCTCAGCGCGGCGGCCAGTCCGCCGATGCCACCTCCGACGACGATGATCCTCGCCATGATGGGTTCCAGTTCCTTCCTTGTCGTGCGGAGGACGACGTGGCGCCGCGGTGTGCGGACGCGTCGTCGTGGTCGGTGGTCGGGCGGACGCGGCGGTGGGGTCCAGCCGCCGCGGTCCGTCGTGGGCACCGGGAGGTGTCGACCGTGCGCGCCGGGGGCGTCGAGGACGCCCCCGGCGGCGTGCGGCCCGAGCGGCAAGGGCGATCCGGTGGACGCGCCGCCAGACGGTCGGGGCTGCTTCCGGAACGGCCGGACAAACAGCGGTCCGGCCCGGACCGCTTGCGGTGCGCTCCGACGGGCTCCCGGGCCCTCGGCGGCCGTGACCCGGTCGGGCGCCTTCCGTCGGACGCCCTCGATGCCGCGCAGCGTCACCGGTACGTCGAGCGGGGTGTCGCACGGCACCCGGTCATCGTCCGTCGCCCTCCAGCGCGAGGCCGTGGCCGGCGAGGGCCGCGGTGGTGAACAGCCCCTCGACGGTGGCTTCGACGTCGAAGGAGAGGACGGTCGCCGGTGGGCGGCCGATGAGTTCGGCCGCCCTGGGAGCCATCGGTGCGGCGGCGGCCTCGGCCGACTCCCACAGGAGCACCGCCCCCCAGCGCTGTTGTGCGGCGTCCGAGATCCAGAACTTCAACCGCAGGCCGGCGACCTCGGCGAACCGGTCCACGGCCTCGTCCCGTAGGAAGGACCGCAGGGACTCCACCGTCTGCCCGGAACCTGCCAGGTCCCACCACACGATCACCGCGTGCACGAGCCCAGCACCTCCGTCATCAGGGAGGCGGTGATCGCCCTGCCGTGCTGGGAGAGCACCGACTCGGGGTGGAACTGCACGGAGGCGAAGCCGTCGCCGCGCAGGGCGTGCACCTCGCCGTTCTCGGGATCCCGGCAGATCTCGACGACTCCGCGCCCCGGGTGCTCGGTCTTGTCGGAGTCGGCGCGCGCGGCGAAGGTGTTGTAGAAGCCGACGCGTTCGCGCTGCCCGAAGAGGTCGATCTCGCGCTGCACGCCCTGGTTGGGCACCTCCCGCCGGACCACGGGGAGTCCGAGGTGGGCGGCCAGCACCTGATGGCTCAGGCAGACCGCCACGAACGGCCTTCGGTCCCGCAGCAGTCGGCCCACGGTGGTCCGCAGGTGGGCGATCTTGGGATCGTCGGTGGCACGCGGGTCGCCGGGGCCGGGGCCCATGACGACCAGGTCATGGGCGTCGGTGTCGTACGGCTCGTCGAAGCGCCGCACCGTCACCGTGAGGCCGAGCGAAGTGAGCTGGTGTCCGATCATGGAGGTGAAGGTGTCCTCCGCGTCCACGACCAGCACGCTGCGACCCCCGAGTCCGGCCACCGGTGCTTCGGCCTCCCCGCCCGCCCCGCTCAGCCAGAAGTCCGCGATGGTCTCGTTGCGGCGGCCGAGCGCACGAAGGACCTGCGGTGCGGTGGCGAGCCGGGGGGTGGCGGGGCCGTCCAGCGCCGCGAGCAGCCCGGCCGCCTTCGCCCGGGTCTCGGCGACCTCGGACGCGGGGTCGGAGTGGCGCACCAGCGTCGCCCCGACGCCGATCCTCAGCCTGCCGGACCCGTCGATGTCGGCGGCCCGAATGAGGATGGCTGAGTCCATGGCGGGGCCGCCGGAGGCGTCCCGCCCGACGAGGGCGGCGACCCCGCTGTAGTAGCCGCGCCCTTCCGGCTCGTACCGGCTGATGACCTTGGCCGCGCTCTCCAGCGGGGAGCCGGTGACGGTCGGCGCGAACAGCGTCTCGCGCAGGATCTCGCGCGGGTCACGGGTCGTGCGGCCCTCGATGAAGTACTCGGTGTGGGCGAGCCTCGCCATTTCCTTGAGGTGGGGCCCGGTCACCCGGCCGCCGGTCTCGCAGATCCGGGCCATCATCTTCAGTTCCTCGTCGACGACCATGTACAGCTCGTCGATCTCCTTGGGGTCGTCGAGGAAGTCGAGCACGCCGCTGAGGGTGGGGCCGTCGGCCGGATAGCGATAGGTCCCGCTGATGGGGTTCATCACGGCGGTGCCGTCGCTCAGGCTGACGTGCCGCTCGGGCGTCGCACCGACGAAGGTACGGGCACCGGTGTGGACCAGGAAGGTCCAGTAGGCACCGGTCTCGCGTTCCAGCAGGCGCCGGAAGAACGTCAGTGCGGTGGTCGGGGTGTAGCCGCTGATGTCGGCGGTGAAGGACCGCCTGACGACGAAGTTGGCGCCCTCGCCGGTGCCGATCTCGTCGGCGACCACCCGGCGCACCACGGCGGCGTAGGCGTCGTCGTCCGGCTCGAAACGGCCGTCCGTCAGGGAGACGGACCGGTCGGGCAGCCTGCACAGCACCTCGTCGAGCGGCAGGGCGTGCTGCTGGCGCACCTGGAGGGCGAGCAGGGGTTCGCCGTCGTCGACGGCGGCGAAGCCTCGCTCGGCGAGCTGCCGGTAGGGCACCAGGACGAGGACGTCGTGCCGGTCGCCGGCGGCGCGGGGCGCGTTCGGATCGTGCGGGTCCGGGGAGCGCCCGGCGCCGCGTGCGGACGGAGTCCCCGCGCCGCGCCGCGCCCCGGGGTCGTCCGTACGGTCCCGGGGGTCCGGGGCCTTCGCACCGTTCCCCGCCCCGCCGCGGTCCTCGTCGTCTCCCCAGCCGTCCGGCAGCGGGACCGCGGCCAGCGAGGCGCACTCGGTGACGTCGCCGAAGAGGAGGTCGACGGTTCCGGCACCGGTGGAGTGCGGTCGGTACAGGAGGGCGAAGGCGGGTGGTTCCCCGTCGAGCAGTGGGGCCAGCGGGTCGGCCCCGTTCGGGGCTGCCCGGTCCTGAACCGTCACCGTGTTTCCTCCAGTTCGGTCAGCAGTTGTTTGGTGGTGGCCACCCGGGCGCAGAGTTCCGCCGCGGAGATCAGGGCCGAGCGGTGGTGGGCGGCGGAGAAGTCGGCCACCGCGTCGGCGGCCAGGAAGGGCTGGATGTCATGGGTGTAGGCGTCCACCGCCGTCATCAGCACGCCGACGTGGGCGTAGACGCCGCAGACGAGGAGCTGGTCCCGGCCCGCGGCGCGCATCCGCTCCAACAGGTCGGTGCGGGCGAAGGCGCTGTAGCGCCACTTGGTGAACGTCCAGTCCCCGGGCGCGGGGGCCAGCTCGTCCACCACCTGACGGTCCTCGGGGGTGGTGCGCATGCCGGGCCCCCAGAAGTCGGCCAGCAGACCGCGCTCTTCGACGGTCATGTCGCCGGGCTGCGCGGTGTACGCCACCGGGACCCCGGCCTCGGCGCACCGTTCGCGCAGCAGCGTCGCGTTGCGCACCAGCGGTCCGCCCGGGGACTCGCTCCGGGCGAACGGCCGCAGGAAGTAGCGCTGCATGTCGTGGACGAGCAGGA
Organism: Streptomyces sp. NPDC058877; assembly: GCF_042742855.1. Taxonomy (NCBI): domain Bacteria; kingdom Bacillati; phylum Actinomycetota; class Actinomycetes; order Kitasatosporales; family Streptomycetaceae; genus Streptomyces; species Streptomyces sp. NPDC058877. The sequence continues at coordinate 28,619 of NZ_JBHYMF010000060.1, forward strand.
CGGCCCGGCGCGGGTCCGGGCTCCAGGAGGCCGGACCGTGCGGCAGGGCCCCTTGGGCGGGCATGGGATAGGCCCCGATGGGCGGGATGCCCGAGGTGGACCGGGTCACCGTCTTCTCCTCACTGGACACCGAGCGTCGCCCCGCCGTCCACGGTCAGGCTGTGCAGCGTGATGTGACCGGCCCCGTCCGACAGCAGGAAGGCGACCGCTCGGGCGATGTCCTCGGGAAGCGCTGGCTTGCCGAGAGGGATGCCGACCTTGAAGGCCGAAGGCGTTCCGGCCACCGATGTGCGCACGGCGGTGTCGCCCTCGTGCATGCCGCGCAGCATCGGGGTGTCCGTGGAACCGGGGGCGACCACGTTGCAGCGGATCCCGTGGCGGGCCACCTCCAGGCCCAGGCACTTGGTGAAGGCGGTCGCCGCCGCCTTGGACGCGGCGTACGCGGCCATCTCGGTACGTGCGGTGGCAGCCGCGTTGGAGGCGACCGTGACGACGGCGCCGCCGCCGCGCGTCACCATGCGGTCCACCACCGCCCGGGAGACGTGGAACACGCCCGTGGCGTTGACCGCGAAGGTGTCGGCCCAGTCCCGGTCGGTGAACGTACGGGCCTCGCCGAGCCGCAGCACGCCCGCCGCGTTGACCAGTGCGTCGACCGGTCCGACGGTGTCTTCGACGACTGCGACGGCGCGCTCGACGTCCTCGCTCGACGTGACGTCGGCCGGGACGGCGGTGACCCGCAGACCCCGGGCCGTCAGCCGGTCCACGACCCGCGCGAGGCGGTCCGCGTCCCGGTCCAGGGCGGCGACCCTCGCCCCTTGCTCCGCGAGGGTGCGTGCCACCGCTTCGCCGATGCCTCCGGCCGCCCCGGTGACCAGGGCTGTCCTGCCTTCCATGCTTCCTCCGTACGGGGACGTGCGGTGTGTTCGGTGCGCCCGCTGCCGGGCCGGGGCTCCCGGTCAGCCCCGCCAGGCCGAGACCACCTCGACCGCCTGTGCGGGGTTGAGCCGCGGGTCGCAGAAGCTCAGGTACTTCTCGCCGACGCGGTCGAGGTAGGAGGCGTTGGGCACGCACTCGGTGACCGTCTCGGGCGTGGTCTCCAGGTGAAGGCCCGCGGCAGTGCCGCCGTTCTCGCGGACCGCCTGCTGGAAGCTCTCGATCTCCCGTACCACGGTCTCCAGGAACCGGGTCTTCAGTCCGCTCGGTCCGCCGACGGTGTTGCCGTGCATGGGGTCGCTCAGCCAGAGGACGGGGTGGCCTGCCGAGGCCACGGACCGGACCAGCTCCGGCAGTCGCTCGGCGGCGGCTGCCTCGCCCATCCGGGCGATGAGGGTGAGTCGCCCGGGGCGTCGCTCGGGGTCGAGCTTCTCGCAGAGGGCGAGGAGTTCGTCGACGGACATGCCGGGGCCGACCTTGCAGGCGACCGGATTGCTGACGGCGGCGAGGAGTCCGACGTGCGCACCGTCGACCTGACGGGTCCGCTCTCCCACCCAGGGCCAGTGGGTGGAGGTCAGCAGCAGGGAGCCGTCGGGCTCACGACGCAGCAGCGGCAGTTCGTAGTCGAGGAGCAGGGCTTCGTGGCTGGTCCAGACGGGCAGTTCGAGTCGGTGACGCCGGGGGGTGCGCCAGCCGAGGTGGTGCATGGCGTCACTGGCCGCGCGGTAACCGGAGAGCAGGTGCGCCGGGTTGGCACGGCGCTCCTCGGGGTCGGGTTCCGGTCGGTTGACCATGTGGCCCCGGTAGACGGGCAGTTCACGGCCGGCGACGATCTCGGTGGGTCGGGAGCGTGGCTTGCCGAACTGTCCGGCCAGTCGCCCCACCCGGAGGACCGGTGTGAGCGAGGTCAGTTTCATGGTGCCCGCCAACAGGTCCAGCAGGGCGGTCTTGCGCGCGATGTCCGAAGGATTGCACTCGGCCGGGTCTTCGGCGCAGTCTCCCGCCTGGACGATCTGGACGTGTCCGGCGGCGGCCTCCATCAGGAGTTCGCTCAGCCGGTGCACGGCCTCGGCGTCGACCAGCGGCGGCATGTGCGCCAACTCGTTGCGGACCCGGGAGAGGTGCTGTTCGTCGGACCACTCGGGTTGTTGGAGGGCAGGCAGGGTGCGCAGGTGCGAGGAGATGTCGGTCACGGGAACCCCACGTGGATAGGCTGGTCCACCGTCACGGGACGGCGTCGGGGAAGTAGGCGTGCGTGTGGTGCGGGGGTGGCCCGGCACCGGCGGACGGGCCGGCGCCGGCGGCGCGAAGTGTGGCGGTGGTGGCGCGAAGTGTGGCGGTGGTGGGGGCTGCGCCGGAGGGCGCGTGCCGAGGTCAGAGTTCGATGCGGACGTCGTAGTCGGTGACCCAGGTGTTGAACTCGATCAGGCGCTCCAGGACTGCGCGGGCGCTCCAGGGGCCGCCGACGCCGAAGGAGCCCACGGGTCGGTCGAGCAGGCGGCGCACGTCCTGCTCGGACACGATGCGGTACACCGGGGCGTCCTCGGTGAGGATCTCCTCGACGGCCTTGCGCAGGGCGATTTCGTAGGACCGGTCCTGGGTGGAGGGGTAGGGGTTCTTCTTGCGGTCCAGGACCGAATCGGGGAGGAGTCCGCGCATCGCCTCGCGCAGCAGGCTCTTCTCCCGGCCGTCGAAGTTCTTCATGGCCCAGGGCGTGTTGTAGACGTAGTCGACCAGTCGGTGGTCGGTGAAGGGGACCCGGACCTCCAGGCTGACGGCCATGCTGATCCGGTCCTTGCGGTCCAGCAGGAAGTTCTCCCACCGGGTGATGTTGAGGTAGGTCAGCTCGCGCATGCGGGCTTCGAGGCCGCTCTCACCGGGCAACCTGGGCACTTCCGCCAGCGCCTCGTCGTAGCGCCGCTTGACGTAGTCGGTGAGGTCGAGACGGTCCCACAGGCCGATGTCGCGCAGCGCGCCGATGCCGCCCGCCTTCTCGAAGGGGTGGTGCCAGGGGAAGCCGTCGAGCTCGACGGCTTCCTTGTCGTGGAACCAGGTGTAGCCGCCGAAGAGTTCGTCGGCCGCCTCTCCCGAGAGCGCCACCGTCATCCGCTCCTTGAGGGCACGGCAGAGCAGGTACAGGGAGTACTCCATGTCCCCGGTGGAGACCGGGAGGTCCTGGGCCCGCAGCACCGCGGCCCGGACGTCGGGGTCGAGGACGTCGTCGTTCTCCAGCTCGACGATGATGTGTTCGGCACCGACCCGCTCGGCGACTTCGACGGCGAACGGGGTGTCCGGGTCCTCCCACTGCACATTGGACTCGAAGCGCTGCTCGTGTCCCACGAAGTCGACGGAGAAGGCGCGGATCGGTTCGGTGACGCCCCGTCGGGCGCGAGCGGCGGCAGCGAGCGCGGTGACGGCGCTGGAGTCCAGTCCGCCGGAGAGCAGGGTGCCGACGGTGACGTCGGCGACGAGCTGTCGGTCGACGATGTCCTCCAGCAGGGAGCGCACGCGTGCCACCGTCGCCGGCAGGTCGTCGGTGTGCTCGCGGGCCTCCAGCTTCCAGTACGTGAGGGTGTCGGAGCCCTGGCGCGAGAAGCGGACGACCGTCGCCGGAAGCACCTCGTGCATGCCCTTGAACACCGCCTGTCCCGGCGTCTTGACAATGCTGAACACCTCTCGCAACCCGTCGGCGTCGACGACCGCCTCCACCTCGTCGTGGGCGAGGATGGCCTTGGGTTCAGAGCCGAAGATCACTCCGTCTTCGGTCGGGTAGTAGTAGAGCGGCTTGACGCCCATCCGGTCGCGGACCAGGAGGAGTTCCTCGGTGCGCGGGTCCCAGATGGCGAAGGCGTAGATGCCGTTGAGGCGTTCGGCGAACGAGGCACCCCATTCGAGGTAGGCCCGGAGGACCACCTCGGTGTCGCTGGAGGTGCGGAACTCGTGGCCCAGCGCGGCCAGCTCCTCGCGGAGCTCCTGGAAGTTGTAGACCTCGCCCGTGTACGTGATGACGGGGAGGCCGCCGTCGTCCCCGGCGGCCATGGGCTGGCGACCGCCCTCGAGGTCGATGACCGCGAGTCGGCGGTGGCCGAGCACCGCGTGCCTCGACGTCCAGAGACCGCCCTCGTCGGGGCCCCGGCACGTCATGGTCTCGGTCATCGCCGAGGCCGTGCCGGTCGATCCGCTGAGATCGCGGTCGTAACCCACCCATCCGGCCAGTCCGCACATGAAAATTCAGGTCCTTTCGTTCAATGGGGGAGGGCGATCAGAAAACCTGCGAGTCGTGGAACAGCACATGCCTCGTGAGCTGAACCCGAGTGGATACGTCGAGTTTCACAAATGCGTTCCTCACATGCGTGTTGACCGTATGCGGAGAAACCGTCAGCTCCTCAGCCACCGCACGATTGCTCAACCCCATCGCCACCAGGCGAGCCACCTGCAATTCGGCCGGTGTCAGCGAATCCCAGCCCGACCGGTTTCTTTCCGGACGGGTCCCCCTCGTCGCCTTGAGCGTCTGCATCGAATCGCTTCCCGTGTCACTGCTTCACAGAGTGGGGACGAACCATCACACCCCCTGAGGTGCAGGATCATCCGCTTCTTCTCCGAACGACTACAGGAAGAAGGGTGCTCTGCCGACACCGCCGACGGCAAACCAGAACGAAGGACATCGTCATTCACCCCGAAGAATGTCAGGCATCGCAGACGATGTCAGCCGTGAAGCCTTCTGTCAGGAACGTTGAATTGCGTCAGGAACACGAGAGGACATCAAGTCCCGGGCGTCGTGTCAGGTATGGGCAGAGACCTCATGACAGACGGGAAGGATCAGGTCCGGCGGAATCGACGAGGTTCGGAGGACTTCATCAGCTCGTGCGAAGTCCGCCAGGTCCGGACAGAGTTCGTCAGGTCTCAAGAAAAGCTGCGCCCATGGTTTCCGTCACGCCCGGGCGGGCCCCACACGTCCACCGGATGACAAGAGGTCGGCACCGACCGGAACCGTCGACGGCGCGCCTCCGGACGCGAAAGCCCGAGGAGGGAGCCGCGACGTGCGCGACCCCCTCCTCGTGGCGCTCTGTCGCGCCCTGCGTACTCCGACGTCAGGCGGTGGCACCGCCGTCGATCACGTGGTCGTGGCCGACGACGTAGCTGGACTCCTCCGACGCCAACCACAGAACGGCGTTGGCGATCTCCTGCGGGTCGGCGACCCGACCCAGCGGCACGGTCGGGGCGAGGCGGGCATCACGCTGCTCGCGGGTCTCACCCGGGAGGTAGGACATCGGGGTGTCGATCGGGCCGGGGCTGATGGAGTTGATGCGCACGCCCTGCTGGATGTACTCGAGCGCGGCGGTGCGGGTGAGGAAGCTGACGCCTGCCTTGGACGTCGAGTAGGCGCTCATGCCCGCCAGACGCCAGTGGGCGCCCAGGTTGGAGGCGGTGTTGACGATGACGCCGCCGCCGTTGGCCGCCATGTGGGCGGTCTCGTGCTTCAGGGCGAGGAAGACGCCCGTGAGGTTGACGGACAGCACCTTGTTCCACACGTCCTCGTCGTGCTCGCCGACCGGCGTGCCGCCGCCGAGGATGCCCGCGTTGTTGAAGGCGACGTGCAGGCCGCCGTGGCGGGAGACCGCGGTGTCCACGAGCGCCTTGACGCTCTCGGAGTCGGTGACGTCGACGACGACGCCGGAGGCCGTACCGCCCTCGGCCTCGATCAGCTTGACCGTCTCGTTGACGGCTTCCTGGTTGAGGTCGGCCGCGACGACGGTCGCCCCCTCCTTGGCGAAGGACAGCGCCGCGGTCCGTCCCAGGACGCCGCCCGCGCCGGTGACGAGGACGACCTTGTCGGTGAAGCGTGCACTCATGATGAACCCTCTTTCTCGGTGATATCGCACGGATGTGCGGAAAAATGCGTGACATTGCGGTTCGTGGTGATACCCGGAGCCCCGACCGGGCGGGAAGCCTCCGGAGCGGACGCGCGCGACGCGCCCCCGCCCCTCAGCCGTGCGCGGCGCTCCGCGCGGCCCCCGCCCGGTGCCGGAGCAGGACGACGAGAGCGGTGACGGCGAGGGCGGCGGCGGCCCACCCGAAGGCGAAGCCGTATCCGCTCGCCTCCGTTGCGCCGTGGACGACGGCGAGCGGCACGAGGACGGCGAGGCCGACCGGCGGCCCGATCTCCATCGCCGTGTTCACGACCCCGCCGACGAGGCCGGCCTCCTCGGGCCGCGTGCCCTGCACCGCCCACACGGTCGCACCGGAGAAGGTGAAGCCCGCCCCGACCGGGAAGAGCGTGACCCCGACGACGAGCAGGCCCCAGTAGGCGGAGTCGGCGTCGACCGTGCTCAGCAGTCCCATCCCTGCCGCCCCCGTGGCCAGTCCGACGACCGTCAGCACGCCGGCGCCGAACCGGCGGGCCGCCCGACCGCCGACCGCCGCGGTGAACAGCACCGCGAGGACGGGCGGGAGGAATGCCGCCGACGTGCGCAGCGGCGAATACCCCAGGGCCTTCTGGAAGAAGAGTGCCAGCAGGAAGAAGTACGTCGCCATCGCGGCTGCCGTCAGGCCGATGGCGAGCAGCGCCGCGAGCCTTCGGGAGGACGCGAGCAGCGCGGGCGGGACCAGCGGTCGCGACGAGCGGCTCTGGACGATCGCGAACAGGACCAGCACCAGAACGCCGACTCCCGTCCAGACGGCGTCCGACTCTCCCAGACCGAAGATCAGCGCCGTCAGTCCGGCCGTGATGAGCAGGGCACCCGGCACGTCGAGCCGTTCGGACCTGCGTGCAGGCCCCTTCGGGAGCAGGGGCACGCACAGGAGGATCGCCGTGGAGACCACTCCCGGGGCCACGAAGACCCAGCGCCACTGGACCCAGGACAGGATCACTCCCGACAGGATGTTGCCGGTGCTGGCGCCGATGCTGGCCAGCACCCCCCAAACCGCCAGCGCCCGGGTGCGGCGCGCCGGGTCCGGGAAGACCGAGCCGAGCAGGGCCATGGCGGCGGGGGCCGCGAGGGCAGCGCCCACCCCCTGAGCGAACCGCGCCGCCACCAGGACCCACAGGGTTCCGGCAATCGCGGCGACGAGCGAAGCCAGTCCGAAGACGACCACCCCGGCGAGGAACACGGCCCGGTGACCGAGTTGGTCCGCGAGCCTGCCCCCGAGGACCAACAACCCTCCGAACGACAGGCTGTAGGCGGAGGTGGCGAAGACGAGGTCGGTGTCGGTCAGCCCCAGGTCCCGCTGGATCGCCGGAAGGGCAACCGTGATCACGGTGATCGTCGCGATCAGGGTGATCTGCACCGCCCCCAGGACCGCGAAGGCCACCCCGGGACGTTCCGGGGTCGACACCTCACGGGGCGAGCCGCCCACTGAAACGGTACCCATAACTGAACACTCATTCCACTATAGGGGTGTCAAGTAATCAAAACCCCTGCTGCAGATGCATTTGCAAGCTACCACACTCTGGATCGTTCAGTTCAGATTAACGTGCGAGAGAGGCCCGCAAGGAGGGTCCAACAGTCTTGTGACGGCTGGAAATCCGCCCTGCGGCATGGGGAACGCGCGCGGGAGGAGCACGCCGTCCATGGCCGGGAAGCGCCGATAGATCGCACGTTCATGCGATGTCCCGACACTGCGGACCCGCCAGACTTCAAGCCGTCCCACGGATCAGGAAGGCAGTGCCCCATGGCCATTTACAGTTGGACCCTCCCCGTCGCCGGACCGGGTGAGAACCCCGTCCGGCCGGATGCCGACCAGGTCTGGGAAGGACTGGTCCACAAGGCGGAGAACCCCAGTCCCTACGTGCCGGCGGTGACGGACTGCCGCGTCCTGGAACGCCATGACGACGGCTTCCTCCGCGAGATCACCGTGCGCGACGCGGAACGGATCCAGGAGCGCGTGACCTTCGAGGAGCGCGAGCGGGTGATCTTCCAGCCGGTCAACGACCCCTGCATCGAGCAGATCGTCAATGAACTCGGCACGGACGCGTCCGGTCTGCCCACCCTGACCCTGCGCATCACCCTTTCTGCGGCCGGGGTCGAGAAGGCCGAGCAGACCCGCTACTTCCTGCACGAGACCAAGCGCTACTTCTCGGACGCATTGGGATTCATCGTCGAGGGGCTCGTCCGGCGCCACGCGGGTTGACCCGCCGCACCCCGGCCCAACGCCCCTACGGGGCAGCGGAGCACGCCCCCCACGCCCGTTGCTCCCGCGCTTCGCACGCCCTCACCCCGCCCGCCATGAACCCGAAGAAGGAGCACATCGCCATGCCAGGCCATTCACGTCGCCGATTCGTCAGGAATGCCGCGCTGGTGGGTGGCGCGACGGCCGTCCTGCCCGCCGTCGCCGCCGCCCCGGCGGCGGGCGCCGGGTCCTCTGCGCCCGCCACCGCGTACCCGAAGAGCACGTCCTCTCCCGTCACCGTCCCGCCCTCCGACCCGCGCTATCGCGACCTCACCTGGGGAAGCAACCAACGCTGGGTCGGCACCCCGGACACCGTCCACCTGGTCGACACGGCGGACCAGGTCCTGGACGCCGTCCAGCAGGCCGTGAGGAGCGGCAAGGGCTTCGCCGTCCGCAGCGGGGGGCACTGCTACGAGGACTTCGTCAGCAACGAGCGCGTCCGCACGGTGATCGACCTGTCCGGTCTGAACGCGATCGGGTACGACGAGGGCCTGCGCGCCTTCTACGTCGAACCGGGCGCCCGCCTGGGCGACGCCTACCGGGCCCTGTACCACCGGTGGGGCGTCACCCTGCCGGGTGGAAGCTGCCCGACCGTTGGCGTCGGGGGCCATGTGGCCGGAGGCGGGTACGGCCCGCTGTCCCGACGGCACGGCCTCATCGTCGACCACCTCTGGGGGGTGGAAGTGGTCACCGTCGACTCGACGGGCAAGGCGGCCAAGGTGGTCGCCACCCGCGAGGCCGGGGATCCCCACCGCGCGCTGTGGTGGGCCCACACCGGAGGCGGCGGCGGCAGCTTCGGCGTGGTCACCCGCTACTTCTTCCGCTCCCCCCGAGCCACCGGCACCGCCCCGGCCGACCAGCTGCCCAAGCCGCCGTCCGAGGTCCTCATCTCGAACGTCACCTGGTCGTGGAGCGACATGACCGAGGCCTCGTTCACCCGTCTGCTGCGCAACTTCGGCAAGTGGTACGAGGCGAACAGCGCTCCCGGCTCTCCGTACGCGACGCTCTTCAGCCAGCTCAAACCGCAGCACCGCTCGGCCGGTTCGTTCTCCATGACGACGCAGATCGACGCGTCCGCACCGAACGCCGCCGAGCTGCTCGACTCCTACCTGGCCGCCGTCAACGACGGCACCGGCCTCTCCTACCGAGTGGACGACCGGCGCAAGATCTCCTGGTTGCACGCGGTGACCCAGTGGCCCGGCTTCACCGGCACCGACACCACCACCCGCTTCAAGGGCAAGTCCGCCTACATGCGGCGCGGCTTCACCGACGCCAACCTGAGGGCGTTCTGGAAGCACATGACCCGCACCGACTACGGGCACCCCGCGTCCCTGGTCATGATCACGTCGTACGGCGGTCGTATCAACGCCGTACCGGCGGCGGACACGGCCGTCCCGCAACGGGACTCGATCCTGAAGCTGCACTACGTGAGCTTCTGGACCGACCCCGCCGAGGACGCCACCCATCTGGACTGGGTCCGCTCCTTCTACCAGGACGTGTACGCCTCCTCCGGCGGCGTGCCCGCCCCCAACGCGGACACCGACGGCTGCTTCATCAACTACGCCGACGCGGACCTCGCCGACACCCGGTTCAACGCCTCCGGGATCCCCTGGCACGAGCTGTACTTCAAGGGCGGTTACCGGCGGCTGCAGATGGTCAAGGGCCAGTGGGACCCGCAGGACCTCTTCAGCCACGCCCTGTCGATCAAGGCGGTGTGACCGTGCCTTCCCTCTCCCCCGCCGCCGGGGAGCCTCCGGCACGCGGCTGGTC
>NZ_JBHYMF010000061.1:0-37621 GCF_042742855.1 Streptomyces sp. NPDC058877
CTTCCCGCCCCTTCGAGGCGGGAAGCACCCGTGCGGCCGGGTGTCGTTCCGGCCCTCGACGTGTTGCGATGATCGCTGGAGCCCGGCCCGCTCCGGGGCGCGGGACCGTTCTCGTGGTGCGCGGGCCCCTCAGCCCGCGGTCACCGCGGCCGGCGCCGGTGAGGGGGATGCTCCCTCCCCGCGCCGCCGCGCCCCGAGCACCGTCGCCCCGAGGCCCGCCGCCGCCCACAGGGAGAGCGCGAGCAGCGGCCGGCCGGCCGCCGCGCCCTCGAAGGAGGACACGGAGCGGAGGGCCGAGCCCGCTGCGCCCGGCGGCAGCCACTGACCCAGTGCGCCGACCCCGGAGGGCAGCAACTCGGGGGCGCCCGACATCCCCGAGAACGCATTGCCCAGCAGGATCGTCAGGGCCGCGCCCAGGCCGAGGCCCGGCCGGCCGAGCAGGGTGGTCAGTCCCGCGAACGTCGCACCGATCGCCAGTACGGTCAGGCCGAACACCCCGGCCTCCGCCCACCAGGAACCGTCCAGGGCGCCGAGCCAACTGTCGGCGAGCGCCGCGCCCACGAGGCCCGCGAGTGCAGCCGCACCCACCTGGGCGGCGGCCCCCCGCACCCCGCGCAGGCCCAGGAGGACGGTGGTGGCGCCGGTGGCCGCACCGGCGAGGGCGAGGGGCAACAGGCTCGCGCCGAGCACGGCGCCCCGGGGGTCCCCGACCGGTGCGGCGACCACGTCGGTGACCCGGACGCGCGCACCCGCCGGCGCCTGCGCGGTGACGGCCTCGCGCAGGAGCCCGGCCACGACGGGGCTCGCCGCCGAGGCGGTGAGGAGCTCCGTTCCCTGCGGGGTGACGACCACGGCGCCGTATACGTCGCGGGCCTCGATCGCGGCCCTGGCCCCGCCCGCGTCCGCGTACCGGTGGATCTCGAAGGCCCCCTCGCGGCGGTTGAGCCCCTGCTCCACGGCCTCGACCGCCGCGGTGGGGCCGGCCACGCCGATCGGTAGGTCCCGGGGGGCGATGCGTGCCGCCGGCCAGGCGAAGAGCGAGAGGGCCAGTGCGGCGACGGCCGGTATCAGGGCGAGCACCGCGAGGGTTCTGTGCCCCGCGGTGGTCGAGCGGTCGGTGTCGGCGGCCATGGCGACCTCGATTCAAAGAGAAGGATCGTTCGTTTTAGTGTCAGCGTCACTGTGCGCCGAGAGTGGGAAGTTGTCAAGAATGAACATTCGTTTTAGATTCGTCCCATGGCACGCGTCTCCCAAGAACACCTCGATGCCCGGCGGCGTCAGATCCTCGACGGCGCAGCACGCTGCTTCGCCAGAAACGGCTTCCACGCCACGTCCATGCAGGACGTGCTCGCCGAGGTGGGGCTGTCCGCCGGGGCCGTCTACCGCTACTTCCGCAGCAAGGACGAGCTGATCGCCGCGATCGCGGCCGGGGCCTTCGCCTCGATCCGGGGCGCCTTCGAAGAGGCGTCCCGCGCCACTCCGCCGCCCACCCCCGACGTTCTCCTCGGCGCGGTGCTCAGGCTCTTCCTGGAGGAGCGGATCGAGGGCGCGGACCCGCAGGCCTTCGCGCGCCTGATCGTCCAGGCGTGGACGGAGACCCTGAGGAACGAGGAGCTGGCCGGCATCCTCGCCGAGGGCTACCACGGGATGCGTGCGGCATGGACGAGGCTGGTCGTCGCCTATCAGGAGGGCGGCATCCTGGCCGCCGACGTTCCGCCCGAGCGCGTGGCCCGCACCCTCATCGCCGCCGCCCAGGGCTTCATCGCCCAGCAGGCGCTCTTCGGGGGCGTCACCGCCGAGGACCTGGAGGACGGCCTGCGCGGAATCATGTCCATGTCCGTTCCTTCATCGCCGTCCGAAGGAGGCGGGTCGATCGAATGATCATGGGATTGCCAAGTCGGAGTTAACGAGCCGGAAAAACTTCCGCCCTAACGTGCAATCTCTGGCCGCACACGCGTCGTCGCAGTTCAACAGAGTGTTGACGGTCGGTAGGGTCCGCAGCTGTCCGGGCGTCGTCCCGGTCGACGACTGTGAGGTGGAAGAGTGCAACTGAGCCCGCACGAGCAGGAGCGCCTGCTCATCCATGTGGCGGCCGACGTGGCCGAGAAGCGCCGGGCCCGCGGGGTGCGGCTCAACCATCCCGAGGCCGTGGCGCTCCTCACCTCCCACATCCTGGAAGGCGCCCGCGACGGCCGCACCGTGGCCGAGCTGATGGCCTCGGGGCGCAAGGTCCTCACCCGCGACGAGGTCATGGACGGCATCCCGGAGATGATCCATGACGTCCAGGTCGAGGCCACCTTCCCCGACGGCACCAAGCTCGTCACCGTCCACGACCCGATCGTGTGAGCGGGCGACCATCCATGATCCCCGGAGAGATCCTTCACGCGGACGGTGTCGTCGCCCTCAACGAGGGGCGCCCCGTCACCCGCCTGACCGTCCTCAATGCCGCCGACCGGCCCGTACAGGTCGGCTCCCACTACCACTTCGCCGAGGTCAACCCCGGTCTGGACTTCGACCGCGCCGCCGCCCGCGGAAAGCGGTTGCACATCGCCGCCGGCACCGCCGTCCGCTTCGAGCCCGGCATCGCCGTCGAGGTCGAACTGGTGCCGATCGCCGGCCGTCGGATCGTACCCGGGCTGCGCGGAGAGACCGCGGGCCCCCTCGACGCCCCGGGGCAGGACCAGGAGGGCGACCGTGCCTGACCTCCACCGCTCCGTCTACGCCGACCTGTTCGGCCCCACCGCCGGTGACCGCATCCGGCTGGCCGACACCGACCTGCTCGTCGAGATCGAGGAGGACCGCTGCGGCGGTCCCGGACGGGCCGGCGAAGAAGCCGTCTTCGGCGGCGGCAAGGTCGTGCGCGAGTCGATGGGGCAAGCCCGCACCACCCGGGCCGAGGGGGCCCCCGACACCGTGATCACCGGCGCCGTCGTCATCGACCACTGGGGCGTCGTCAAGGCCGACGTCGGCATCAGGGACGGCCGGATCACCGCGCTGGGCAAGGCCGGCAACCCCGACACCATGGACGGCGTCCACCCCGACCTCGTCATCGGGCCCGAGACCGAGATCATCGTCGGCAATGGCCGGATCCTCACCGCCGGCGCCATCGACGCCCATGTCCACTTCATCTCGCCGACCGTCGTCGAGCAGGCCCTGGCCACCGGCGTGACCACCCTCGTCGGCGGCGGCACCGGACCGGCGGAGGGCACCAAGGCGACCACGATCACGCCGGGCCCCTGGCACACGGCCCGGATGTTCGAGGCCCTCGACACCTTCCCCGTCAACATCGGCCTGCTCGGCAAGGGCAACACGATGTCCCGGGACGCCATGCACTCCCAGCTGCGCGGCGGTGCGCTCGGCTTCAAGATCCACGAGGACTGGGGAGCCACCCCCGCCGTGATCGACGCCTGCCTGGGCGTGTGCGAGGAAACGGGTGCCCAACTCGCCATCCACACCGACACCCTCAACGAGGCGGGCTTCGTCGGCGACACCCTCGCCGCCATCGCCGGACGCACCATCCACGCCTACCACACCGAGGGGGCCGGCGGCGGGCACGCCCCCGACATCATCACGGTCGTCTCCGAGCCGTACGTCCTGCCCAGCTCGACCAACCCGACCCGGCCCCACACCGTCAACACCATCGAGGAACACCTCGACATGCTGATGGTCTGCCACCACCTCAACCCCGCCGTCCCCGAGGACCTCGCCTTCGCCGAGTCCCGCATCCGCCCCTCCACCATCGCCGCCGAAGACGTCCTCCACGACCTGGGTGCCATTTCGATCATCTCCTCCGACTCCCAGGCCATGGGACGGATCGGCGAGGTGATCATGCGGACCTGGCAGACCGCCCACGTCATGAAGAAGCGCCGCGGTGCCCTGCCCGGCGACGGCCGCGCCGACAACCACCGGGCCCGCCGCTACGTCGCCAAGTACACGATCAACCCGGCGGTCGCCCAGGGCATGGACCACCTCATCGGCTCCGTCGAGCCGGGCAAGCTCGCCGACCTGGTGCTCTGGGATCCCGCCTTCTTCGGAGTGAAGCCGCTCGTGGTCGTCAAGGGCGGACAGATCGCGTACGCGCAGATGGGGGACGCCAACGCCTCCATTCCCACGCCCCAGCCGGTGCTGCCGCGCCCGATGTTCGGCGCCCTCGGCCGAGCCGCCGCGGCAGGCTCGGTCAACTTCGTCTCCGAAGCGGCGATCGAGGACGACCTCCCCCAGAAGCTCGGCCTGTACAAGGAGTTCGCCGCGATCGGTTCCACCCGGCGGGTGACCAAGGCGGACATGCGGGAGAACGACGCCCTGCCCCGGGTCGAAGTGGATGCCGACACCTTCTCGGTGAGCATCGACGGCGATCCGGTCGAACCGGCGCCCGCTGCGGAACTCCCCATGGCCCAGCGCTACTTCCTCTTCTGACGGGGTCCCGATGACGACCCGATCCGCACTCCTGGTGCTCGCCGACGGGCGGTTCCCCGCCGGCGGGCACGCCCACTCCGGCGGTGCCGAGGCCGCCGTCAAGGCCGGCCGTATCAGGGACGCCGCCGACCTGGAGTCCTTCTGCCGGGGCCGCCTGCACACCACCGGCCTCACCTCGGCCGCGCTCGCCGCCGGTGCCGCACACGGACTCGACCCGTACGAGCTCGATGCGGCAGCCGACGCCCGCACCCCCTCGCCGGCCCTCCGGGAGGCCGCCCGCAAGCTCGGCCGTCAGTTGATGAGGGCCGCCCGCATCGCCTGGCCGAGCAGTGAACTCGACGTGCTGGCAGGTGCGTTCCCCCGCGGAGCCCATCAACCCATCGTCCTCGGCACGGCTGCGAGGGGGGCCGGGCTCGGTCCCGAGGACGCGGCGCATTGCATCGCGTACGAGACCGTCGGCGGCCCGGCGACCGCCGTCGTACGCCTCCTCAGCCTCGACCCCTACCAGGCGACTGCCGTCCTCGCCCGCCTCGCGCCCGAGATGGACCGGGTGGCCGAGCGGGCCGCCACGGCAGCCCGGCAAGGCATCGACGCCCTGCCCGCTGCCTCCGCACCGCTGCTCGACCTCACCGCCGAACAACACGCGGCCTGGCCCGTCCGCCTCTTCGCCTCGTAACCAACCCCCTCCACCCTCGCGCGGGCCCGCCGGCACCAGCCCTCCGACAGCCCCGCACCAGAACCAGCCAGGAGCCGCCCCATGCACCTCGACCACGGCCACGCCCGCCACGGCGCCGTTTCCGCCGACGCCCACCGCCCCGACGGCACCCGCCGCGCCCTGCGCATCGGGCTCGGCGGGCCGGTCGGCTCCGGCAAGACCGCCACCGTCGCCGCGCTCTGCCGGGCCCTGCGCGACACCCTCTCCCTCGCGGTCGTCACCAATGACATCTACACCCGCGAGGACGCCGAGTTCCTGCTGCGCAACGCCGTGCTGCCGCCCGAGCGCATCCGGGCCGTGGAGACCGGCGCCTGTCCGCACACCGCCATCCGCGACGACATCTCCGCCAACCTCGAAGCCGTCGAAGAACTGGAGGACGCCGTCGGCCCGCTCGACCTCGTCCTCGTCGAGTCCGGCGGGGACAACCTCACCGCCACCTTCTCCAAGGGGCTCGTCGACGCCCAGATCTTCGTCATCGACGTGGCCGGAGGCGACGACATCCCGCGCAAGGGCGGTCCCGGCGTGACCACCGCCGATCTCTTGGTGATCAACAAGACCGACCTCGCTCCCCACGTCGGCTCCGACCTGGAGCGGATGGCCCGGGACGCGAAGGAACAGCGCGGCGCGCTCCCCGTCGCCCTCACCTCCTTGCGCGCCGAGAACGGCATCGCCCCCGTCGCCGACTGGGTCCGCGCGCAGCTCGGGGCATGGACCGCGTGAGTCTGCGTGCCACCGCCCGGATCGCCGCCTCCGCCGACGGCGGCTTGCCGCTCCTGGTGAGTGAGGGGCCGCTTGCCCTGCGTCGGACCCGGGCCGTCGGACCGTACACCCGCGTCACCGTCGTCGGGGCGATGAGCGCCCCGCTCGGTGGTGACCGGCTCGCGATCGAGGCCGAGGTGCGGGACGGGGCCCGACTGCTCGTCGACTCGGCCGCGGCCACCCTCGCCCTGCCGGGACGGAGCGCCGAACCCGCCGCGTACGACGTTCGGATCACCGTCGGCGACGGCGGGGTGCTCCGCTGGCTGCCCGAACAGCTCGTCTCCGTCGACGGCTCCCACCTGAAGATGCGGACCACCGTCGAACTCGCCCCCACGGCCAGGCTCGTCCTCCGCGAAGAACAGGTGCTCGGCCGACACGGAGAGTCCCCCGGAACCCTCAGTACCCGCCTCACCGTCCGCCGCGCCGCTCGCCCCCTGCTCGACCAGGAGCTGACCTTCGGTGCCGGCGCGCCCGGCGGTTGGGACGGCGGCGCAGTGCTCGGTGGGCACCGGGTCACCGGTCAACTCCTGGTCGTCGACCCGGAGTTCGCAGAGAAGCCGATCGAGGTGCGACGGTACGGGGAAAATGCCGTGGTCACGCCGCTCGCCGGACCGGCCGCACTCGCCACCGCCGTCGCCATGGACGCGCTCACGCTGCGCAGGCTCCTCGACGCGGCTCTGGACGAACTCGCACCGCTCTGACCGCCTCACCGCTCAGCGGTACACGCCTCACCGGTTATTGGTTCGGCAAAGAAACGTGGTCACTCCTTCATCGTGGGTCCCGGGAACGCGAGGATCGCCCCGACGGACCATCACATCCTTCAGGGGGAGGACCCATTGAGAGGCACAGCGGTGCTCGGTTCGGCCGGCACTCTGATAGCGGGCGCACTGGTCGCGGGCGCGCTCGCGGCCCCCGCGGCCAACGCCGCGAGCAACCGGAACTCGCGTGACGCCGAGGCGATCGGCGTTGCCGTCGCCGCCGCCCGCGCCGCCCGTGCGGGCATCGACTGGCAGGACTGCCCGGCCGACTGGGGTCTGGAGAAGCCGATCCAGTGCGGTTGGGTCACCGTCCCCGTCGACTACGCGAAACCGAACGGCAAGACCATCAAGCTCGCCGTCGACCGGATCGACGCGACCGGCACGCCCGCCGAACACCAGGGCGCGCTGGTCTACAACCCGGGCGGCCCCGGCGGCTCGGGCCTGCGCTTCCCGCGCCGGGTCACCACCAAGAGCAAGATCTGGGCGAACGCCGCCAGGGCCTACGACTTCGTGGGCTTCGACCCGCGCGGCGTCGGCCACTCGGCGCCCATCTCCTGCGTCGATCCGACCGAGTTCGTGAAGGGCCCCAAGCTCGACCCGGTGCCCGACAGCGAGGCCGACAAGCTGGCGCAGCGCAAGCTCGCCGCCGAGTACGCCAAGGGCTGCGCCGAGAAGAGCGGCGACATGCTCCCGTACATGACGACGCCCAACACCGCACGCGACCTCGACGTCATCCGTGCCGCCCTCGGCGAGAAGAAGCTCAACTTCGTCGGCGTCTCGTACGGCACCTACCTGGGCGCGGTCTACGGCACCCTGTTCCCGACGCACGTCCGCCGCATGGTCCTGGACAGCGTGGTGAACCCGTCGACCCGCAACATCTGGTACCAGGCCAACCTCGGCCAGGACATCGCCTTCGAGGGACGGCTCACCGACTGGATGAGCTGGGTCGCCCAGCACGACGACGCCTACCACCTCGGCAACACCCTGGCGGAGGTCCGGCACCAGTGGGACACCCTGCGCGCCGCGGCCAAGAAGGAACCCCTCGGCGGTACGGTCGGTCCGGCCGAGCTCATCGGCTTCTTCCAGTACGCGCCCTACTACGACTCCATGTGGGCTCCGGTGGCCGAGGCCTGGAGCGCGTACGTCGCCGGTGACCCGCAGCCGCTGATCGACGCGGCCGCAGCCGACCTCACCGACACCGCGGGCAACATCGCCGCGGAGAACGGCAACGCCGTCTACAACGCGGTCGAGTGCGCCGACGCCCCCTGGCCGACCAGCTGGAAGAAGTGGGACCGGGACAACTCCCGTCTCCACGCGCAGTACCCGTTCATGACCTGGGCCAACGCCTGGATGAACCTGCCCTGTGCCACCTGGGCCGCTCCCCACCAGCGCCCGGTGCAGGTCAGGACGGGCAAGGGCCTTCCCCCGGTGCTCATCACCCAGTCCGAGCGCGATGCCGCCACCCCGTACGCGGGCGCCGTCGAACTGCACAAGCGGTTCAAGGGATCGCGTCTGATCACGGAGCGGGACGCCGGCTCGCACGGCATCACCAACCTGCCCAACCCGTGCATCAACCCCAAGGTCGAGGACTACCTGCTGACCGGAAGGCTCGACGCCACGGACCAGACCTGCGCCCCGCACGCCACTCCGCAGCCGTGATCCGGTCCGGAGCCCGGTGAACGAGGGGGGCGAGGCCGTTCGACGGCCCGCCCCCCTCGTGACGGCGTTACCCGATCAGCGCGCGGCGAGCCAGGCGTCCTCGGCCGCGTAGTCGAACCAGTCCTGCCCGTACTTCGTGAGGTTCGGGAAGGCCTCCAGCCACCCCCGCCCCACGAGTCGCTCCGCCAGCCAGTCCACCGTCGCGGGCAGCGACTCCGCGTACCGCACCACCGGCCGGTAGCCCAGGGCGTGCTCCGCCGCCGTCATGTCGTACACGATCGGCCGGTCCACGCCCCAGGGCGTCAGGCCGACGATGCCCACCGGCGGCGGCCCGTCCACCAGCACCGTCTCGCTCTCCACCCCGACGACCGCGTCCACCGCGGCGGAGATCTCCGCGACCGTCGGCGCCTCCGGGTCCGCGGCGTTCAGCACCCGCGTGCCCGGCCGTGCCGCCGCGAGCCGGATCAGCTCGGCCAGGTTGTCCACGTGTGCCGGATGGAACCGCGGCGCACCCCCGTACGCCAACACCCGCACCGGTCGCCGGTCGAGCGCCCGCTTCACGAAGAACAGCTCGCGCGGGGACCGGCAGTGCGGGCCGTGGATCGCCCCCGCCCGCAGCAGCGTCGTCGGCAGCAGCCTTCCGACCGCCATCAGGTCCCGCTCCAGGGCGACCTTCCGGGTGGAATACGACGTGCTGCCCGGCGCCACCGTCGCCTGGGACTCCGGGATCGGCACCGGATAGCTCGGAAAACCGTCGGGCTCTTCCTGGGTGTCGAAGCTGCGCCCCTCCCCGTCCTCGTACACCGCCCCGCTGGACACCACCACCGCCGAGCCGATCCGGTCCGCGAGACCGGTCAACTGGGCCGCGTGCCCGGCGTCGTACGCCACCATGTCCACCAGGACGTCGGTGCCCCCGCCCAGTGCCGCAGCCAGTGCACCCTCCTCGTTCCGGTCCAACCGGACCGACCGGACCCCGTCCGGCCACCCTTCGTCCCCGAGGCCGCCCCGCGAGGCGGCCGTCACCTCCCAGCCGTCCCCGACGAGTGCCCGCACGGCCGCCCGCCCCACTTGTCCCGTCGCTCCCAGCACGAATGCGCTTCCCATGGCCATGGGGCGACGCTACGGCGGGCCGTGGTGCCGGACCGGCGCATTGCGCCGTGCGCGGATCCGCCCTCAGCGATCGTCGCGCGGGAACTTCTGCGGGGGGCCGCCGGCGTCCGCCTCCGCAGCCTTCACCACGGCCGCGTAGTCGTCCACGTACTCCTGACCCGACAGGCGCAGGATCTCGTACATGATCTCGTCCGTCACCGCCCGGACCACGGCCTTCTCGCGGGCCAAGCCGGCGAACCGGGAGAAGTCCAGCGGTTCGCCGAAGCGGGTGGTGACCCGGCGGATCCTCGGCACGACCTTCCCCGGCGGCTGGATCTCGAAGGTCCCCACCATGGCGCAGGGCACCACCGGGACCCCGGCGGTCAGCGCCATCACCGCCACCCCCACCTTGCCCTTGTACAGTCGCCCGTCGTGCGAACGGGTCCCCTCCGGGTAGATGCCGAGCAATTCACCCCGGTCGAGCACGCCGAGTCCCTCCCGGATCGCCGCCTGCCCGGCCTCCTTCCCGGACCGGTCCACCGGAATCTGCCCGGCGGCCCGGAAGAAGGCCGCCGTCAGCCGCCCCTTGAGCCCGGGGCCCGTGAAGTACTCCTGCTTCGCGAGGAAGGTGATCCGCCGGTCCAGGACGGCGGGCATCAGGAAGTGGTCGGAGAAGGACAGGTGGTTGCCCGCGATGATGGCGGCCCCCTCGTCCGGGACGTGTTCGAGCCCTTCGATCCGCGGCCGGAACAGCAGCTTGAGCAGCGGTCCGAGCAGTACGTGCTTCATCAACTGGTAGAACACCCGAGGCCCCGTTCGTCGTCCGTCACGCCCGTTGTATCCCCACCGGGGGCCGTGGTCCACTGGTGGAGGAGCGTCACATGACGGACGAGCGCGGGGCCGGGCGCCCCGGCCGCATCCTCACCGCACTGCTGTGCGTGCTGACGGCGGCCGGGCTGTACGGCTGCTCCGGCCCGGGCCCGTCGGAGCCGAGCCCCACGCCCGCCACCACGGTCCCCGCGCCGATCCCCAGGCCCGCCACGACGGACCCCGCACCCACCGGTCGGTCGCCCTTCACGGGCCTGCCCGCCCGGCCCGCCCCCGTGTTGGCCGTGAAGCTGGACAACGTGCCGGCGGCCCGCCCCCACACCGGCCTCGGCGCGGCCGACCTCGTCTACGTCGAACAGGTCGAGGGCGGCGTCACCCGACTCCTGGCCGTCTACTCCTCCGACTTCCCCGAGCTCACCGGTCCCGTCCGCAGCGCCCGCGAGTCCGACATCGCACTGCTCGCCGGCTTCGGGCGCCCCGTGCTCGCCTACTCGGGCGCGCAGTCGGCCCTGAACCCCCTGCTACGGGCCGCACCCCTCGACCTCGTCACCGAGACCACCACGCCCCGGGCGTTCCTGCGCTCACCGGACCGGTCGGCCCCGCACAACCTCTATCTGCGCCCCGCACGTGCCCTCGCCGCCGTCCCGCAGGCCCAGGAGGCCCGGGACATAGGCTTCCGCTTCGGCCCCGCCCCGCCCGGTGGCCGCCCGGTCGAGACCTCCACCATCCGCTACCCGGCGGCCCGCTACGCCTTCACCTGGTCCGCGGCCGACCGCGCTTGGCGGGTCGCCATGGACGGCCGGGAAGCCCGCGCCACCGACACCGGACCGCTCACTCCGGAGACCGTCGTCGTCCAGCGCGTGGCCGTGCGGCCGTCCCGCTTCCACGACCGGCTCGGCTCGGTCTCCCCGTACAGCGAGACCGTCGGCACCGGGACCGCGCTCGTCCTGCGCGACGGACGTGCCCACGAGGCCCGTTGGTCCCGTCCCTCGGCCGCCTCCGGCACGACGTTCACCACCCCCTCGGGCGCCCCGCTGCCCTTCGCCCCGGGGCAGACCTGGATCGTCCTCGCCCCGCGGACGTAGGACGTCGCCCCGCTCAGGGCGTGGGGTCCGGCGGGCGGGGGCGCGGCGGGGGCGGCGCGGAACTGTCCGCCGCCGCCATGCCGACCGTCGACACGAGCAGCACCATCAGACCGAACCAGAGCCAGCCGCTGCTGCCGAGCGCCACCGTGTAGGCCGTCGTCAGCACCAGCGCGGCGCAGGTGAGCACCGCCATCGTCTTCGTGGAACCGGACATCAGCCCGTCCTCCTCCCGACCGAGGTCGTGGAAGCCGCCGAGTTCCATCGTGACCCCGCGGGAGGGGCGTGCGCTACTCCCAGGAAGCTCCGGCGTGCGCCGGAACGCGAACCGGGTCCGGCGCCGGGGAACGGCACCGGACCCGGAAGGCGGTCCGTGGAGGGCGGGGGCGGAGTCAGCGACTGCGCGCCCGCAGCGAGGCCAGGTACGCGTTGTAGGCCTCCAGTTCCTTGTCGCCGTCCCGGTCGGCGGCCCGGTCCTTGCGGACCGCCTGCCGCTGCTCGGAGTGGTACCACTGGTAGACCAGCGCGATCAGCACGATCACGGACGGGATCTCGCTGAAGGCCCAGGCGATGCCGCCCGCCGCGTTCTGGTCGGAGAGGGCGTCGATGCCGAGCGAGGCCGGCGGGTTCTTGTACGTCTCCACCAGCGGCTCGCTGGCCATCATCATCGCGATGCCGAAGAACGCGTGGAACGGCATTCCCGCGAACAGCTCCAGCATCCGCATGACGTAGCCGGGACGGTGCGGGCCCGGATCCACGCCCATGATCGGCCAGAAGAAGACCAGCCCCACCATCAGGAAGTGCACCATCATGCCGACGTGCCCGGCCTTCGACCCCATCAGGAAGTCGAAGAGCGGCGAGAAGTACAGCGCGTAGAGGCTCGCGATGAACATGGAGATGGTGAACGCCGGGTGCGTGATGATCTTCATGTACCGGCTGTGCAGCAGCTTCAGGAGCAGTTCGCGGGGCCCGGTGGAGCCCCGTCCCGCCACCGGCAGCGCCCGCAGCGCCAGGGTCACCGGCGCCCCGAGCAGCAGCAGGATCGGCGACAGCATGGAGATCACCATGTGCTGCACCATGTGCACGCTAAACATGACCATGCCGTAGTCGTTCAGCTTGGTGCACATCATCAGGGCGACGCTCAGCACGCCCACCGCGAAGAACACCGCCCGGCTCGCCGGCCAGGCGTCCCCGCGCCGCCGGAGCCGTACCACGCCCCACCCGTACAGGCCGAGTGCCGCGAGGCAGCCGATCAGGAAGAAGGCGTCAGGAGAGTACTCCAAGCCCCGTCCCAGCGTGAACGGCGGCAGGTCCGTGGTCATGCCGTGCCCGCTGTGGTCCATCTGTGCACTCCTGGAGCCCGATTCGTGCTTGTTGTCCGCACCAGACTAGAACCGCCCCCGGCCACGACTGCGACCGGGGGCGGATGTCACGGAAGGGAGCCGTCAGAGCACGCACTCGGCCTCGGCGTACCGGTCGGCCGGGACCGTCTTGAGGGTCTCCACGGCCTGCGCCAGCGGGACCATCGTGATCTCCGTGCCGCGCAGCGCGGTCAGCATGCCGAACTCGCCGCGGTGCGCCGCCTCCACCGCGTGCCAGCCGAAGCGGGTGGCGAGGACCCGGTCGTACGCGGTCGGGGTGCCGCCGCGCTGGACGTGGCCGAGGATGACCGGGCGGGCCTCCTTGCCGAGGCGCCGCTCCAGCTCGGCGGAGAGCTGGTTGGCGATGCCGGTGAAGCGCTCGTGGCCGTAGATGTCGGTGCCGGCGGTCTTGAAGTCCATCGATCCCTCGCGCGGCTTCGCGCCCTCGGCCACGACCACGATCGCGAACCGCTTGCCGGCCTCGAACCGTGCGCCGACCCGGGAGGTCAGCTCGTCGATGTCGAAGGGGCGCTCGGGGACCACGACGGCGTGCGCGCCGGCGGCCATGCCGGAGTGCAGCGCTATCCAACCGGTGTGGCGGCCCATGACCTCCACGACGAGGACCCGCTGGTGGGACTCGGCGGTGGTCTTCAGCCGGTCGAGGGCCTCGGTGGCCACCGTGACGGCCGTGTCGAAGCCGAAGGTGACGTCGGTGGAGGCGATGTCGTTGTCGATCGTCTTCGGCACGCCGACGATCGGGAGTCCCGCTTCGGAGAGCAGGTTCGCCGCCTTGAGGGTGCCTTCGCCGCCGATCGGGATGATGGCGTCGAGGCCCAGGTCGGCGACGTGGCCCTTGGCGCGCTCGACGCCGTCGACCAGGTGGGCGGGCTGGACCCGCGAGGAGCCGAGGATGGTGCCGCCCCGGGCCAGGATGCCGCCGACCGCGTCCAGGTCGAGCTTCCGGTAGTCGCACTCCAGAAGGCCCTTCCACCCGTCGTGGAAGCCGATGACTTCGTCACCGTGATCGACGACGGCGCGGTGGACGACGGAACGGATGACTGCGTTCAGACCGGGGCAGTCTCCGCCGGAGGTGAGCACGCCAATGCGCATAGCCCAAAAACCTTTGCAACGTGGGCCGACTCCCGGACCACGTCGTCCGGCTGGATCCCCGCCACCCTATCGCCGCAGGGTGGCGGGGCCGAACCAGATGTCCGCACAGTGGACAACGTACTTTCGTACGAGGGGCCAACGGCGGTGTGCGCGCTGACTCAGGAGGGCTGCGTGGCCGCCGCGATGCGCTCGGCGCGCAGCGCCTCGTACCAGCGGTCGTCGGTCGGCGGCAGCGCGTTCACGTCGAGGGCCAGCTTCAGGAGCAGATCGGCGATCTGCGGGTTCCGGGCCATGACGGGGCCGTGCATGTAGGTGCCGAAGACGGTGTCGTTGTACGCGCCCTCGGTGCCGTCCCCGGTCCCGTTCCCGTTGCCGAAGACGGTCCGGGCGAAGGGCCGGGCCGTCGGGCCGAGGTGGGTGATGCCCTGGTGGTTCTCGAAACCGGTCAGCTGGGGGAGGCCCAGGCGCGGGTCGATGTCCGCGAGGACGTCGCCGACGCACCGCTCGCCCTCGCCGCGGGTCGAGATCACGTCGATCAGGCCGAGGCCCGTCTCGCGCTCGCCGAGGTCGTTGATGAACTCGTGGCCCAGGATCTGGTACCCGGCGCAGACCGAGAAGATGATCGCACCGTTGGCGGCGGCGCGGCTCAGCCCGCCGTCCCGCCGCAGCCGCTCGGCCGCGAGCCGCTGCGGACGGTCCTCGCCGCCGCCGATCAGGTAGATGTCGCCCGAGGTCGGGACCGGCTGGTCGCTGCGGACGTCGACGCGCTCGACGCTGAGGCGGCGCTGGTTGGCGCGGCGCTCGACGACGAGGACGTTGCCCTGGTCGCCGTAGGTGCTGAGCAGGTCCGGGTAGACCCAGACCAGACGCAGGCTGCTGTCACTCATGCTGCAAGTCCTCTACGGGTCAGTTGCCGACGCGGCGGCGTACGTCCTGGAAGGCGGTGTAGTTGGCGATCAGCTCGACCTGTCCGGGCGGGGCCATGGAGACGGCCTCGTCGAGGGTCTCGCAGACGTGGAAGTCCACGCCCGCGACCTCCAGTCGGACCGCCAGGTCGAGCCGGCGGTCGCCGATCACCATGATCGGGTGGCCGGCGAGCCGGCCGTAGTCCACGTCCCACAGCCAGGAGGTGTCCGTGCCGTCGGCACCCCGCGCGTTGACCGAGAGGATCACCGGGGCGGGCGGCCCGTCGATGAGGGAAAACGTTTCGAGCCAGCCGGCCGGGTTCTTCGCGAGGAGCAGTCGCAGCTCGCGCCCCTGGAAGGACACCACGTCGTAGCGTCCGGCGACGGCCTGCACCTGGTACATCCGCTCCAGGGCCACCTGCGGCGGCACGCCGAAGACGGCGGCCACGGCGGCCGAGGTGGCGGCGTTCGCCTTGTTGGCGCGTCCGGGCAGCTGGAGGCGGATCGGCCAGGCCGAACCGTGCGGGTCGAGCACGTGGTCGCCGCTGAGGGCCCAGCTCGGCGCGGGACGCCGGAAGCCGCACTCGCCGCAGAACCAGTCGTCGCCCGGACGCTGCATCACACCGCCGCAGGCGGGGCAGGACCAGGCGTCGTCCTTCCACTCCTGACCGGCCGCGACCCACACCACATTGGTGGAGGAGGAGGCGGCCCACACGATCAGCGGGTCGTCGGCGTTGGCGATGACCACCGCCTTGGTGCCGTTGAGGCCCTCCCGCCACTTCTCGGCGAGCATCCGGGTCTCGGCAGCGCGGTCGAGCTGGTCGCGGGAGAGGTTGAGCAGCGCGATCGCCTTGGGCGTGGTGTCCCGGGCGACGCCGGCGAGGTACTTCTCGTCGACCTCGATCACGCCGTACTTGGAGTCCGAGCCGCCGGCCAGCGCCGAGGTGATGCCGGCGGGCATGTTGGCGCCCAGGGCGTTCGAGACGACGGGGCCGCTGACGCGCAGCGCTTCGGCGATCAGCCGGGTCGTCGTGGTCTTGCCGTTCGTCGCCGACACCAGGACGACGTCCAGATGCTGCGCGAGCCGACCGAGAAGGTCCGGGTCGAGCTTCAACGCCACCCGGCCGCCGATCACCGATCCGCTGCCGCGTCCCGCCGCGCGCGACACCGCGGCCGCGGCCTTGCCCGCCGTCACGGCCAGCTTGGCGCGCGGCGACAGCGGCTCTGGATTACCGGGGTGTCCTGACATCGTTCTTGTTCCTCCTTGCGTCGGTCCGGGCTCAGCCTATCGAGATCCGGCCAGCAGCCCGAACAGCGGCACCGTGCTGCGGTCCTGCGAAACGACGAGGTCACGGCGGACCGTACCCTTACGGCCATGCGAAACCGGCCCATCCCCGGCAGTTCCGGCCTCGTCCGAGCGATGACGCTCCTCGGCGACCCCGTGCTGCACCGCCCCTGCGAGCCCGTCACCGACTTCGGTCCCGAACTGGCCCGACTCGTCGAGGACATGTTCGCCACGATGTACGCGGCGCACGGCGTCGGCCTCGCGGCGAACCAGGTGGGCGTGGGGCTGCGGGTCTTCGTGTACGACTGTCCCGACGACGAGGACGTCCGTCACCTGGGACACGTGGTCAACCCGCGTCTGGTGGAGGCGGACGGCGACCTGATCCGTGGCCCCGAGGGCTGTCTCTCCCTGCCGGGCCTGGAGGCGCCCACGCCGCGCTTCGACCGTGCGGTGGTGGAGGGCGTGCGCCTCGACGGCACTCCGGTGCGGATCGAGGGCACGGGCTTCTTCGCCCGCTGTCTCCAGCACGAGACGGACCACCTGGCGGGCGGGGTCTACGCGGACCGCGTCACGGGGTGGCGCAAGTCACGTCTGCTGCGCGCGATCCGCAGGCAGCCCTGGGGGGCGCGGCGTCCCTGCGGGGGTGAGCCCGCCGCGGGACGGGACTGCTAGAACCCCGGCCCGCCGGGGAGGTCGTCGGCGTCGGCGAGCCGGCCCCACAGCAGGTCCGCCAGGGTCTTGACCAGCTCGGCGCGGGAGCAGGGGCGCTCGCCGAGCCACCAGTCACCGGCCGCGTGCATCATGCCGACGATGCCGTGGCCCCAGATCCGTGCCCGTGCCTCGCCGCCGGGGCCCAGATCGACGCGTTCGGCGATGACCTGACCCAGTTCCTCGCCCATCCTGCGGAGCAGGGGGGCCGAGTGGCGGCCGACGTCGAAGCCCTGCTCGGTCTGGTGGGGCTCCTCCGCCGGGTGCATGAGGAAGCGGTAGACCTGGGGCATCGCCTCGATGGAGGCCAGATAGGTGTCCAGGGTGGCCTCGACCCGGCGCCGTCGGTCGGCCGGGGCGTCGAGGGAGGCGCGGAGCGAGGCGAGGAGCGCGTCCGTGTGCCGGGTGGCGAGGGCGCGGTACAGGCCGCCCTTGTCGCCGAAGTGGCGGTAGAGGATCGGCTTGGTGATGCCGGCCTCGGCAGCGATCGCGTTCATGGATGCCTGGGGGCCGTCCCGCAGCACCACCCGGTCCGCCGCCTCCAGCAGTTCGCGGCGCCGCTGTTCGGCGGACGTCTGCTGGTCGGTGGTCCGGTGTGCGATGTCCATGGGTGCGTCTCCCCGCCCGTGCGATTCGTGAGGCTGTCGCAACGTAACACCAGGTGGGGGTCCTGCGTCGATCTCGGAGAACCGTTCCCTCGCAGGTTGACAGTCTCTACCAGCCGGTAACAGACTGGTGTTACCGCAAGTAACGTCATGCTGGGAGGGAACATGGGTGAGTTCGCGCTCGAACTCAACGAGGACCAGAAGCAGGTCCGCGACTGGCTCCACGGCTTCGCCGCCGATGTGATGCGCCCCGCGGCGGCCGAGTGGGACGAGCGTGAGGAGACGCCCTGGCCGATCATCCAGGAAGCGGCCAAGCTCGGCATCTACTCCCTCGACTTCTACGCCCAGCAATTCTTCGACCCGACCGGTCTCGGCATCCCGATGGCCATGGAGGAGCTCTTCTGGGGCGACGCCGGCATCGCCCTCTCCATCGTCGGCACCGGCCTCGCCGCCGTCGGGGTCCTCGCCAACGGCACCGAGGAGCAGATCGGCACCTGGGTCCCGCAGATGTACGGCGACGCCGACGACGTCAAGGTCGCCGCCTTCTGCTCCTCCGAGCCCGACGCGGGCTCCGACGTCGCCTCCATGCGGACCCGGGCCGTGTACGACGGGGCCAAGGACGAGTGGATCCTCAACGGAACCAAGACCTGGGCCACCAACGGCGGCATCGCCAACGTCCACGTGGTCGTGGCCGTCGTGGAACCGGAACTCGGCTCCAAGGGCCACGCCTCCTTCATCGTGCCGCCGAACACCCCCGGCCTCTCCCAGGGCCAGAAGTTCCAGAAGCACGGCATCCGGGCCTCCCACACCGCCGAGGTCGTCCTGGAAGACGTCCGGATCCCCGGCCACTGCCTCCTCGGCGGCAAGGAGAAGCTCGACGAGCGGCTCGCCCGCGCCCGGGAGAAGGCCGAGGCGGGCGGCGGGGAGCGGGTGAAGAACGCGGCCATGGCCACCTTCGAGGCCTCCCGCCCGGCCGTCGGCGCCATGGCCGTCGGCACCGCCCGCGCCGCGTACGAGGTCGCCCTCGACTACGCCAAGACCCGCGTCCAGTTCGGCCGCCCGATCATCGAGAACCAGGGCGTCGCCTTCCAGCTCGCCGACATGGCCACCCAGATCGACGCGGCCCGTCTCCTCGTGTGGCGGGCCTCCTGGATGGCGACCGCGGGCAAGCCCTTCACCGCGGCCGAGGGCTCCATGTCCAAGCTCTACGCGAGCGAGGTCGCCAAGCGGGTCACGGCCCAGGCCATTCAGATCCTCGGCGGGAACGGCTACACCCGCGAGTACCCGGTGGAGCGCATGCACCGCGACGCCGCCATCTACACGATCTTCGAAGGCACGAGCGAGATCCAGCGGATGGTGATCAGCCGCGCCCTCGCGAAGTAGCCGGCAGCCGACGGCGAGCGGAACCCCTCGGCCTCCGGGGCCGGGGGTGCCACCGCGCAGTGGACGGTCCGGACCCGCCCGCCCGTACGGCCCGCAGGCGGCGGATCGGGGAGGCGGCACGGGGCGTCCGGCCGGCAGCTCCTCGTGAGCGGTACCGACGGCGCCCGGTCGCAGGGCCGACCGGAGCGCCTCCGGGCGCCGCGGGCGGCAGTGGCGGGGGCACCCGACCCACCTGGTCGATTCGAGCCAACAAGCCGATTTCGGCCGGGTGTTCCGCCCCCGCTGTCCGTGCGCCCCCTCCCGGGGAAGAATCACCGGGCCGATGACGATCAAGGGGTGACCGCACATGACCACCACCACCCGGACCGAAGCCCCCGCACTCACGGGGCTCCCGTTCCTCGGTTCCATGCTCGACCTCAAGAACGACTCGCTGGGCACCTTCCTGCGGGCACAGCGTGACCACGGCGACGTCGTGAAGATCACCGCGGGCCCGCCCGGGCTCCGCGCCACCGTCTACGGCGTCTTCTCCGCCGAGGGCGCCCAGCAGGTCCTCGCCGGCGAGTCCGCCAACTTCCGCAAGGACAACGCCTTCTACCAGGAGGTCCGGGAGTCCTTCGGCAACGGCCTGCTCACCAGCCAGGACGAGGACTACCTCCGCCAGCGCAGACTGGTCCAACCCCTCTTCACCAAGCGCCGTGTCGACGGCTACGCCGCCGCCATCGCCACCGAGGTCACCACCCTCACCGGGGAGTGGCAGGGCAGTGGCGCCACGACGGTCGACGTCCACCAGGAGATGACCCGCCTCGCCCTGCGCGCCGTCTCCCGGATCCTCTTCGGCACGGACGTCGACACCGCCGTCGAGATCGTCGAGCGAAGCTTTCCCGAGCTCGGCGCCTATGTGCTGCGCCGCGGCTACTCCCCGCTCAAGGTCCCGCGCGACTGGCCCACCCCCGGCAACCGCAGGGCGGCCGTCGTCCACCGGGCGCTGTACGAGGTCTGCGACCGGATCATCGCGGAGCGGCGCGACTCCGACCGGGCCCCCGCGGACGGGGACGACCTCCTCACCCTCCTCATCGGCGCCGAAAGCGTCGAGGACGGCAGCTTCGACGCCACCGAACTGCGCGAGCAGGTCCTGGTCTTCCTGCTCGCCGGACACGAGACCACCGCCACCTCCCTCGGCTTTGCCCTCCACCTCCTCGCCCGCCATCCGGAGGTGCTGAAGCGGGCCCACGAAGAGGTCGACCGGGTCCTCGGCGACCGCACCCCCGAAGCGACCGACCTCGACGCGCTGCCCTACGTCACCCGGGTCCTGAAGGAGGCCATGCGCCTGTTCCCGGCCGCTCCGGTCATCGGCCGGCGCGCGGTCGCCGCCACGGAGGTCGGCGGCGTCCCCATCCCCGCCGGCGCGGACGTCATCGTCGCCCCCTGGGTCACCCACCGGCATCCCGCCTACTGGGAGGACGCGGAGCGCTTCGACCCGGACCGCTTCACGCCCGAGGCGGAGGCCGCCCGCCCCCGGTACGCCTGGTTCCCCTTCGGCGGAGGGCCGCGCGCCTGCATCGGCCAGCACTTCTCGATGCTGGAATCGGTGATCGCCCTCGCGATGATGCTCCAGAGGTACGGCTTCGAGGCCGTCGACACCGAGGTGCCCGTCAGTTCCGCGATCACCCTCCAGGTCACGGGCCCGGCTCGCTGCCGTCTGGTGCCGAGGGCCGGGTAGCCGCTCGGACCGGAGCGTGTCCCGGCCCGTCGCGCCGGGACACGCCCGGGCTACGGTCGCGTCGCGACGACGACCGTGGCCCACCACTCCTCGGAGGTGACGACCCGCGGTGCCAGGCCCGCTGCCGACAGCACCGCGGCGGCGTCCTCCGCCTGCCGCTCGCTCGTCTCCATCAGCAGGTGTCCGCCCGGGGCCAGCCACTCCGGCGCCTCGGCAGCGACCCGCCGCAGCACCACGAGCCCGTCCGCCCCGCCGTCGAGGGTGACGAGCGGTTCGTGGTCGCGGGCCTCGGGCGGCAGCAGCCCCACCTCGCCGGTCGGCACGTAGGGCACGTTCGCGACCATGACCGCGACCCGGCCCCGCAGCCCGGACGGAAGTGGTGCGAAGAGGTCCCCCTCGTACACCCGGCCACCGCGCGGTTCGACGTTCCGCCGGGCGCAGTGCACCGCTGCCGGCTCGATGTCCGAGGCGTGCACCTCCGCCCCCTCCACACCGGCGAGCAGCACCGCCGCCGCCGCGCCGGAGCCGCAGCACAGGTCCACGCAGACGGCGCCGGGGGGTGCCAACTCCACCGCGTGCCCGACGAGGAACTCCGTACGCCGCCGCGGCACGAAGACGCCGGAATCGACCTCGATCCGCAGACCGGCGAAGTCA
Source organism: Streptomyces sp. NPDC058877 (assembly GCF_042742855.1). Classification (NCBI taxonomy): domain Bacteria; kingdom Bacillati; phylum Actinomycetota; class Actinomycetes; order Kitasatosporales; family Streptomycetaceae; genus Streptomyces; species Streptomyces sp. NPDC058877. The sequence continues at coordinate 21,038 of NZ_JBHYMF010000061.1, forward strand.
GCCCAGCCCACGACGTGTTCCAGGGGGAGGCCGGAGGACCGCCGCTCCACCATCAGCTCCAGCTCGGCGGGCCCGGTGGCGGTCGAGAGGAGCATCTCCGCCTCCTCCTCGGCGAAGACGCATCCGGCGGCCCGCAGCCGCTCGACGACGCCTGCGCGGCTCCCGGCGTCAGACAAGCTGTGCCTCGATCGCCGCCACGACCTCGGGGGCCTCCGGCTCGGTGCGCGGACGGAAGCGGGTGATCCGGCCGTCGCGGCCGATCAGGAACTTCTCGAAGTTCCACTGCACGTCGCCGGCCTCGCCCCCGGCGTCGGCGACCTGCACCAGTTCGGAGTAGAGCGGGTGGCGGTCGGCACCGTTGACGTCCGCTTTCTCCAGGAGCGGGAAGGACACGCCGTACGTCGCCGAGCAGAAGGTCGCGATCTCCTCGGCGCTGCCGGGCTCCTGGCCCGCGAACTGGTTGCAGGGCACGCCGAGCACGGTGAAGCCACGCTCCCCGTAGGCCTTCTGCAGTCGCTCCAGCCCCGCGTACTGGGGGGTCAGACCGCACCGGGACGCGACGTTCACCACCAGGACCGCGTGGTCCCGGTAGTCGGCGAGCGAGACCGGTTCGCCGGTCAGGGACTTCAGCGGGATGTCGTACAGGCTCATGGCTGCTCCTCGTCGGAATGGGGTTTGATCTCAACATGGGAGACGAACCACTGGCAATCGCGATCGACCCCACGGCGGACGGAGGGACGCGTCGGGTGCACTGCCGCCTCTGCGGCCGGCCCCTGACCGGCGCGGACTCCCGACGCACGGGGCTGGGACCCGCCTGCAACGCCAAACTGCACCCTCCGACCCCGGACGTCCGCACCCGACGCCACGAGGTGGAGCAGGACGTCCTTCCCGGCCTGGACCCGCCCCCGTCCGACCGGGGCGACGGCGAAGACGAAGGCGGCGGAGGTCGCCGGCCCCGTCCCGCGAGGAGCGGTGGCGCACGACGGGCCGGCGGTGCGGGTCAGACCTTCCTGAACAGCCCCTCCTGGACCACCGACACCAGCAGTCGGCCCTCCCGGTCGTAGATCCTGCCCCGTGCCAGACCCCGGCCGCCCGTGGCGACGGGGGACTCCTGGTCGTACAGGAACCACTCGTCCGCGCGGAAGGGGCGGTGGAACCACATCGCGTGGTCCAAGGAGGCCATGTCGAAGCCGCGCGGGCCCCACAGCGGTTCCACCGGGATCCGGACCGCGTCCAGGAGGGTCATGTCCGAGGCGTACGTCAGGGCACAGGTGTGGACCAGCGGGTCGTCGCCCAGCGGCCCCACGGCCCTCATCCAGACCGCGGAGCGCGGGTCAGCGCCCTCGACCTCCTCAGGGGTCCAACGCAGCCGGTCCACGTACCGGATGTCGAAGGGCTGCCGGCGCGCCATCCGCTCCAGGGCCTCCGGCAGTGCGCCCAGGTGCTGGCGGATCTCGTCGGCGAGGTTCGGCAGGCTCTCCGGATCGGTCAGGTGCCGCGGCGGCAGTTGGTGGGCGAAGGCGCCCTCCTCGGGCTTGTGGAAGGAGGCCGTCAGATTGAAGATGGTCCGCCCCTCCTGCACCGCAGTGACCCGACGGGTCGTGAACGAGCGCCCGTCCCGCACCCGTTCCACCTGGTACACGATCGGCACCCCGGGGCGCCCCGGCCGCAGGAAGTAGGCGTGCAGCGAGTGCACTGGACGATCGCCGCCCGTGGTGCGGCCGGCTGCCACCAGGGCCTGCCCGGCGACCTGCCCGCCGAAGACCCGTTGCAGCGACTCCTGAGGGCTCCGCCCACGGAAGATGTTGACCTCGATCTGCTCCAGGTCGAGCAGGTCGACGAGCTTCTCGGCGGGATTGGTCACCACTGCGCTCCTCTACAGCTGTCCGACGGACGTCACGCGCACCACCGCACGGCCCTCCTCGTCGGAAGCCGCGAGGTCCACCTCCGCGCTGATGCCCCAGTCATGGTCGCCGTTGGGGTCGGCGAAGGTCTGCCGGACGCGCCAGAGGCCGTGCGCGGCGTCCTCCTCGATCGCGATCAGCTTCGGGCCGCGTGCGTCGGGACCGGTGCCCAGGTCGTCGTACTCGTCCCAGTAGGCGTCCATCGCCTCGCCCCAGGCGTCCGCGTCCCAGCCGGACTCGGCGTCCAGCTCGCCCAGCGCGTCCACGTTGTCGAGGGCCGCCAGTTCCACCCGGCGGAACAGGGCGTTGCGCACCAGGACCCGGAAGGCCCGGGCGTTCGACGTGACCGGCTTGACCTGGTCGGCCTTCTCCTGGGCCTCTTCCGCCGTCTGGACCTCCGGGTTGGCCAACTGCTCCCACTCGTCGAGCAGCGAGGAGTCGACCTGGCGCACCATCTCGCCCAACCAGGCGATCAGGTCCTCCAGGTCCTCCGTCTTCAGGTCGTCCGGGATGGTGTGGTCGAGCGCCTTGTACGCGCTCGCGAGGTAGCGCAGCACGATGCCCTCGGTCCGCGCCAGCTCGTACCAGGAGGTGAATTCGGTGAAGGAGAGAGCCCGTTCGTACATGTCGCGGATGACCGACTTCGGCGACACCGGGTGGTCGCCGACCCACGGGTGCGAAGACCGGTAGACGTCGTAGGCGTGCCAGAGCAGCTCCTCCAGCGGCTTCGGGTACGAGATGTCCTGGAGCCGCTCCATCCGCTCCTCGTACTCGACGCCGTCCGCCTTCATCTGCCCGACGGCCTCTCCGCGCGCCTTGTTCTGCATCGCGGCGAGGATCTGGCGCGGGTCGTCCAGCGTCGACTCGACGACGGACACCATGTCCAGGGCGTACGAGGGGGACTCCGGGTCCAGCAGGTCGAACGCGGCCAGCGCGAACGTCGACAGCGGCTGGTTGAGGGCGAAGTCCTGCTGGAGGTCGACCGTCAGCCGGATCGTGCGGCCCTCGGCGTCCGGTTCCTCCAGCTGCTCCACCACGCCGCCGTCGAGCAGCGAGCGGTAGATCGCGATGGCCCGCCGGATGTGTCGCAGCTGTGCCCTGCGCGGCTCGTGGTTGTCCTCCAGCAACGTGCGCATGGCTTCGAAGGCGTTCCCCGGCCGGGCGATCACCGAGAGCAGCATGATGTTGGTGACCTTGAAGCGGGAGGTCAGCGGCTCCGGCTCGGCCTCGATCAGCTTCTCGAAGGTCGACTCGCTCCAGGCGACGAAACCCTCCGGGGCCTTCTTGCGGACCACCTTGCGGCGCTTCTTCGGGTCGTCGCCGGCCTTCGCGAGCGCCTTCTCGTTCTCGATGACGTGCTCGGGGGCCTGTGCCACCACGAAACCGGCGGTGTCGAAGCCGGCCCGGCCGGCACGGCCCGCGATCTGGTGGAACTCACGGGCGCGCAGGGTGCGCACCCGGTTGCCGTCGTACTTGGTGAGCGCGGTGAAGAGCACCGTGCGGATCGGCACGTTGACGCCGACGCCGAGCGTGTCGGTCCCGCAGATCACCTTCAGGAGGCCCGCCTGGGCCAGCTTCTCCACGAGCCGCCGGTACTTCGGGAGCATGCCCGCGTGGTGCACGCCGATGCCGTGGCGAACGTAGCGGGACAGGTTCTGGCCGAACTTGGTGGTGAACCGGAAGTTGCCGATCAGCTCGGCGATCTGGTCCTTCTCCTCGCGCGTGCACATGTTGATGCTCATCAGGGACTGCGCCCGCTCGACGGCCTGCGCCTGGGTGAAGTGCACGATGTAGACCGGGGCCTGCTTGGTCTCCAGGAGCTCGGTCAGGGTGTCCGTGATGGGGGTCAGCCGGTACTCGTAGGAGAGGGGCACCGGGCGGGTCGCGGAGCGGACCACCGAGGTCGGCCGCCCGGTCCGCCGGGTCAGGTCCTTCTCGAACATCGACACGTCGCCGAGGGTCGCCGACATGAGGACGAACTGGGCCTGGGGCAGTTCGAGCAGCGGGATCTGCCAGGCCCAGCCGCGGTCCTGCTCGGCGTAGAAGTGGAACTCGTCCATGACGACCTGACCGATGTCGGCGTCCTTGCCGTCCCGGAGCGCGATCGAGGCGAGCACCTCCGCCGTGCAGCAGATCACCGGTGCGTCCGCGTTCACGGAGGCGTCCCCGGTCAGCATGCCGACGTTCTCCGTGCCGAAGAGCTTGCACAGGTCGAAGAACTTCTCCGACACCAGCGCCTTGATCGGTGCGGTGTAGAAGGTCACCTGGTCGTTGGCGAGCGCGGTGAAGTGCGCACCGGCCGCGACCAGCGACTTCCCGGATCCGGTGGGTGTGGACAAGATCACGTTGGCCCCGGAGACGACCTCGATCAGCGCCTCTTCCTGGGCCGGATAGAGCGTGATGCCCCGGTCCTCGGCCCAGGAGGAGAAGGCCTCGAAGAGGGCGTCGGGGTCGGCGGTCGGCGGCAGCTGATCGATAAGGGTCACGCCCCCATCTTGCCTGGATTCCGCGCGGATGAGGGAACCGGCCATCAGCAGTCTTGATCACGGACGGTAGGCTCGTCCGTCGACCGGTCGTCAACTGGACGCCGGCAGGGGAGAAACGGGGCGGGCCAATCATGATGGGACCGGCGCACTCGCTGTCCGGAGCGGCGGCCTGGCTGGGTGTCGGAGCGGCATCGGCCGCCCTCGACCACCCGATGCCCTGGCCGGTTCTCATCGTCGGTGCGCTCATCTGCGCGGGCGCTGCGCTCGCGCCCGACCTCGACCACAAGTCGGCGACCATCTCGCGCGCCTTCGGTCCGGTCTCCCGGGGCCTCTGCGAGATCGTCGACAAACTGTCGTACGCCGTCTACAAGGCCACCCGCTCCTCCTCCGACCCCCGGCGGTCGGGCGGGCACCGGACGCTCACCCACACCTGGCTGTGGGCGGTCCTGATCGGAGCCGGGGCGTCCGCCGCCGCGGTCACCGGCGGCCGCTGGGCCGTCCTCGCGATCCTCTTCGTGCACCTGGTCCTCGCGGTGGAGGGCCTGCTGTGGCGGGCCGCCCGGGTGTCCAGTGACGTCCTGGTCTGGCTGCTGGGCGCCACCAGCGCCTGGATCCTCGCCGGTGTCCTCGACAAGCCGGGCAACGGATCGGACTGGTTCTTCACCGGCCCGGCACAGGAGTACCTGTGGCTGGGCCTGCCGATCGTCCTCGGCGCCCTCGTCCACGACATCGGCGACGCCCTGACCGTTTCCGGCTGCCCGATCCTCTGGCCCATCCCCGTCGGCCGCAAGCGCTGGTACCCGGTGGGACCGCCCAAGGGGATGCGCTTCCGGGCCGGCAGCTGGGTGGAGGTCAAGGTCCTGATGCCCGCCTTCATGGTCCTGGGCGGGATCGGCGGCGTCGCCGCGCTCAATTTCTTCTAGGGCGCGCCCGACGCGTCACACGGAGCTCCGGCGTGCCCCTCGGCTCGGCCGGGGCCCGTCCGTCCCGGGACCCGCTGACCGGACCCCGGGACGGACGGCCCCGCCTCACCCGTGCCAGGACCGCCACAGCGCCGCGTACGTCCCCCCTGCCGAGACCAGCTCCTCGTGGCTGCCCAGCTCGCTGATCCGGCCCCCCTCGACCACGGCGATCAGATCGGCGTCGTGCGCCGTGTGCAGCCGGTGGGCGATCGCCACCACCGTCCGCCCGTCCAGGACCCGAGCGAGCGACCGCTCCAGGTGCCGGGCCGCCCGCGGGTCGAGCAGCGAGGTCGCCTCGTCCAGGACCAGGATGTGCGGGTCGGCGAGGACCAGACGGGCCAGTGCGACCTGCTGGGCCTGCGCCGGGGTCAGCGCCCGGCCGCCGGAGCCCACCTCGGTGTCCAGGCCCTCGTCGAGGCTCCGGGCCCACCCCTCCGCGTCCACTGCGGCGAGCGCGGACCACAGTTCGGGATCGGTGGCTCCGACCCTGGCGAGCAGCAGGTTGTCCCGGAGCGAACCCACGAAGACGTGGTGCTCCTGGTTGACCAGGGCCACGTGCTCACGGACCCGCTCGGCGGGCATCCGCGCCAGCTCGGCCGAGCCGAGCGTCACCGAGCCGGTCCGCGGGGCGTAGATGCCCGCGAGCAGCCGGCCCAGGGTGGACTTGCCGGCACCGGACGGGCCGACCAGGGCGAGCCGGGTGCCGGGGTCCACCCTCAGGGACACCTCGTGCAGCACGTCGACGCCCTCGCGGTAGCCGAACCGCACCCCGTCCGCGCGCACCGCCCGGCCCTCGGGACGTGCCTCGCCGTCCCCCGCGTCCGGCTCGACGTCCCGCACGCCGACCAACCGGGCCAGCGACACCTGTGCGACCTGGAGCTCGTCGTACCAGCGGAGCACGATCCCGATCGGGTCCACCAGCATCTGCGCGAGCAGCGCCCCCGTCGTCAGCTGTCCCACGTCGATCCAACCCTGCAACACGAACGCGCCACCGAGCAGGAGCACCGCACAGAGCACCGTCACATGGGTGAGGTTGACGACGGGGAAGAGCACCGACCGCAGGAACAGCGTGTAGCGCTCCCACGCCACCCACTCCGAGATCCGCCGGTCAGAGAGCGCGATCCGCCGCGCGCCGAGGCGGTGCGCCTCGACCGTCCGGCCCGCGTCGACCGTCTCGGCGAGCGCCGCGGCCACCGCCGCGTACCCCGCGGATTCCGAGCGGTACGCGGCGGGGGCCCGTTTGAAGTACCAACGGCAACCCACCACGAGGAGCGGCACGGCGAGCAGCGCGGCGAGCGCGAGCAGCGGCGAGGTCACCGTGAGCCCGCCCAGCAGCAGCCCGGCCCAGACGATGCCGATGGCCAGCTGCGGGACGGCCTCGCGCATCGCGTTGGCGAGCCGGTCCACGTCCGTGGTGATCCGGGACAGCAAGTCGCCCGTACCGGCCCGTTCGAGCACGCCCGGGGGCAGTCCGACGGCACGGACGAGGAAGTCCTCGCGCAGGTCCGCGAGCATCTCCTCGCCCAGTACGGCGCCGCGCAACCGGACCAGTCGCACGAAGAGGGTCTGGACGAGCAACGCCCCGACGAACAGCGCGACCGTACGCCCCAGATGAAGCTCCTGCGTCCCCCGGGCGATCCCGTCCACCACCGATCCCAGCAGGTAGGGGCCGGCCATCGAGGCGATGACGGCCACCGCGTTCACCTCGATGAGCAGCGCGAACGCCTTCCGGTGTCGAGCGAGCAGCTCGCGGACGTAAGCGCGGACGGTGGTGGTCGAGGCGACGGGCAACGTCGTCGCCGTCTTCGGAGCGGCCGGGTCGTACTCCGGCGGCGCCAGGCCGATCATGCCGATTTCCCTTCCAGTGGTTCCAGTTCGACCGCGGCGGGCGTGCCCGCCCCCCGGGGCGCGTCGGCGAGTTCCCCGTCCGTCTCGCGGGTGACGACCGCGCGGTAGCGGGGCTCTCCGGCGAGCAGTTCCCGGTGGGTGCCGACGGCGACGGCCTGGCCCCCGTGGACCAGGACCACCCGGTCGGCGCGGTCCAGGAGCAGCGGCGAGGAGGAGAGGACCACGGTGGTCCTGGCTTCCCGGAGCTCCCTGATCCCGGCGGCCACCCGGGCCTCCGTGTGGGCGTCCACCGCCGAGGTGGGCTCGTCGAGGACCAGCACCTCCGGGTCGGTGACCAGGGACCGGGCCAACGCCAGCCGCTGGCGCTGGCCACCGGAGAGCGACCTGCCCCGCTCGGTGATGCGGGCGTGCATCGGGTCTCCGCCGGTGTCGAGGGAGGCTTGTGCCAGCGCGTCGAGGACGTCGTCGCAGCGGGCTGCGGAGAGGGCCGCCTCGGCACGGACGTTGCCCGAGGCGGGCACGTCGAGCAGTTCGCGGAGGGGACCGGAGAGCAGGACCGGGTCCTTGTCCTGGACGAGGACGGCGGCACGCGCCGCTTCCAGCGGCAGTCCGTCGAGCGGTACCCCGCCGAGCAGCACCGAGGCGTGGTCGGCCTCCGGTTCGACCGGATGGCCGCCGAGCCGGTCCGCGAGCCGGCCGGCCACGTCCGGGTCGCCGCAGACCACGGCGGTGAACAGGCCGGCCGGGGCGCGCACTCCGGTCACGGGGTCGTACAGGTCGCCCTTCGCCCGGTGCTCCCCGTGCCCCTCCGCCGGGGCGGTGACCGAGGCGCGGGTCAGCGAGAGGACCCGTGCGGCCCGCTTCGCGGACGGCCGTGAGAAGGAGAAGGCCATCGCGATCTCCTCGAAGTTCCGCAGTGCGTGGTGGGTGAGGGCCACGGCGCCGTAGACCGTGACGAGCTCGCCGACCTCGATCCGTCCGGCAAGGGCCAGACCGGTTCCGTAGCCCACCACGACGATGAGGAGCAGACCCGGCAGCACGACCTGGACCGCGGCGATCAGCGCCCACATCCGCGCACTGTGCACGGCGGCCCTGCGCACCTCCTGCGAGGCTGCGCGATAGCGGCCGAGGAACAGTTCTTCGCCCCCGATGCCGCGCAGCACCCGCAGCCCGGCGACCGTGTCGGAGGCGAGCTCGGTCGCCCGTCCCGCCTTCTCGCGCTGGACGTCCGCACGGCGGGTCGCGCGGGGGAGGAGCGGGAGCGCGGCCAGGGCGAGGACCGGGATGCCGACGGCCACCACGACGCCCAGGGCCGGCTGGTAGACCGTGAGGCCGACACAGATGATCACCAGGGTGACGGCAGCCGCCGCGAACCGGGAGAGCGCCTCGACGAACCAGCCGATCTTCTCGACGTCACCCGTGGAGACGGCGACGACCTCCCCCGCGGCCACCCGCCGGGTCAGGACGGAGCCCAGCTCCGCGGTCTTCCGGGAGAGGAGCTGCTGCACCCGGGCGGCAGCGGTGATCCAGTTGGTGACGGCGGTGCGGTGCAGCATCACGTCCCCGGCCGCGATCGCGGCTCCGAGGGCCACGAGCAGTGCTCCGGCGGCGGCGAGCCGGTCGCCGTCGCGGTCGACGACCGCTTGCACGGCCAGGCCGACGCCGAGCGGCAGGCCGGCGATGCCCAGGTGGTGCAGCAGTCCCCAGAGCAAGGACTTCACCTGCCCGGCGAGCTGTCGGCGGCCGAGCCAGAGGAGGAACCGGGTGCCCGAACGGACGTCGGGGACGCCCGGATCGGCGTGGGGAAGATCTCGAATCTGCATGGCGTCCCAGGGTCTCCGGGGATGAGAGGGGGATCGCGCGCCGGAGGTGTGCGACGGCGGTGTGGAAGCCGTGCAAGGTTCGCCCTTCCGCCGCCCGGCGGCAATCGAATTTCCCGGTGGGAAAGGGAGCGCGCCGTGTCCGCTCGTCGTCCCCGGGCCCGGGCGGCGGTGACCGCGGTGCCCCTCTTCCGCCGGGGCGACGCCGGTTCTTCCGGCTCCCGGGCGGTGTTTCCTCGCTGCCGGGCCGTGCGCCCCTCCGCACCGCGAGGCGACGGCGGGCCGTGGTGTCGGCGGCCGTGCGGTCCGGCGCTGCCCGTGCGCGCAGGACCGGGTGGGTGACCTCCTGGGTGCGGGTGCCGTCGCCCCGTCAGGAGGGCTTCGCCGAGTCCACGCCGGCACGCGCTCCGAGCCATGCGCCGCGGGTGAAGTCGGGGATCTCCTGAGGAGCCCCCTGCGCCTTGATCGAGGCGTGGCTCAGTGGCAGCGGTGCCGTCCAGGTGGCGGCGTCGTACACGTCGAAGTCCGGGGGGAGCCCCAGCTGGAGGCACTGCATCAGGCGGTACACCATGATGTAGTCCATGCCTCCGTGCCCGCCCGGCGGGTTGGCGTGCTCCTTCCAGAGCCAGTGGTCGAACTCGGCCGTGTAGGCACCGAAGTCCCCCCACTGGTCGTCCTTGTGGTCCGGTTCCAGATAGATCCGCGCCGGGTAGTCCTCGAAGATCCCCCGGGTGCCGCCCAGGCTGTTGATCCTGCTGTACGGGTGCGGTGTGGAGACGTCGTGCTCCAGCCGGATCAGCCGTCCCTTGGCCGTCTGGAGGAGGCTGATCGTCCGGTCACCGGTGACGTAGGTCTCCTTCCAGCTCGGGTCACCGGACGGCACGCGTGCCGCACGGTACTCGGCGAGCCCCAGTGCCGGAGTCGCGAAGCTGCTGATGGTCAGTGCCCGGTCGCCCCGGTTGAGGTCCATGTAGCCGGCCACGGGGCCGAAGCCGTGGTTCGGGTAGAGGTCACCCCGCAGCCGCGTGTGCCAGAGGCGGCGCCAGGGGCCCTCGTAGTACGTCGGGGAGAACAGCAGGTCGCGCAGATCGTGGTTGTACGCCCCCGCGCCGTGCAGGAGCTCTCCGAACTTGCCCGCGTGCGCCATCCGAAGGACGCGCATCTCGTTCCGTCCGTAGCAGCAGTTCTCCAGCTGCATGCAGTGGCGGCGGGTCTGCTCCGACAGGTCGACGAGCTCCCACAGTTCGGCCAGCTCCATGGCGGCCGGACACTCCACCCCGACGTGCTTGCCGTTCAGCATCGCCGTCCGGGCGATCGGGAAGTGGCCGTCCCAGGGGGTCGCCACGTAGACGAAGTCGACGTCGGTGCGGGCGCAGAGGTTCTCGTAGTCGTCCTCGCCGTGGGCGTAGAGGGCGGGGGCGGGCTGCCCGGCGGAAACGACGGTCGTGGAGGCCCGCTCGACCTTGGTGCGCACCGGATCGCAGAGGGCGACGACCCGGACCCAGGGGAGGGCCAGAAAGTTGTTGATCATGGAGGAGCCGCGGTTGCCGAGTCCCACGATGCCGACGCGGACCGTCGCGCGGCCCTCGAACGGGACTCCCGCCATGGTGGCGCCGCGGCGCTTCGGCGTGGTGACCGCCTCCGGTGCGGCCGTGGGGGCGGTCGTGGGGGCGGCCACGGCGGTCCGGTCGCCCAGGGCGCCGATGCCGAGGCCCGCGCCGGCCGCTCCCGCGGTGCTCCGCAGGACGGTGCGGCGGCTCGGGGGGCGCGGTGTCTGCTCGTCCATGGAACCTCCCTGCTGACGGGTGGTTGGACTGTACGTTCCGCTTCCGCCGTCGAGCCGTACCGGCCGCCCATGATCACCCGAACGTACCAAGGGCCCCGGTGCAGGGGCCCTTCGTGCGTCCTCCGGACGGGAACGGACGGGGGGTCAGGGACGGGTGGCGTGCTCCAGCGCGAGGAGCACCGAGGCGTAGGTCCGGCCCGTCGCGTGCTCCATCCCGATCTCGCACATCCGGTTGGCGGACAGGTGCGCGTCGAACGGCCGGGCCGTGACCTCGGCGGCTTCACGGGCCGTTGCCGAGGCCGTCAGCTCCGGGTGGAGCATTCCCCGGTCGCCCGCGAACGCACAGCAGCTGGCGTCGGTGGGCACGACGACCTCGTCCGCGCAGGCCTCGGCGAGCGCGGTGAGCCGGTCCTCGTCGCCCAAGTGCCGCATCGAGCAGGTGGGGTGGACCACGGCCGAGGAGACCCGCCGGCGCACGTCGAGCCGGGGGAGCAGTTCGTCCGCCGCCCAGACCAGTGAGTCCACCACGGTCAGTTCGGCGTGCAGTTCCCGGTTGTCCTCCGTCAGGTAGGGCACCACCTCGTGTGCGATCCCGAGCGTGCACGAGGAGGCGTCCACCACCAACGGGAGCCTTCCGCCCGCCGTCCACCCCCAGGCGGCCTCGACGATGCGGTTCGCCATCACCTCGTTGCCCCGCTCGTACCCCTTGGAGTGCCAGATGGTCGCGCAGCAGGTGCCGGTCACGTCGTCCGGGATCCACACCGGGCGTCCGGCCCGTGCCGACACGGTGACGACCGCCTCCGGAAGCGAGGGGTCGCGCATGCCCTCGGGGCCACCGAAGATCCGGTTGACGCAGGCCGGGTAGTAGACGGCGACCGCCGCGGGACGGTGGGTGCGGGGCAGTCGGCGGGCCGCCGCGCCGGGTACCTCCGGCAGCCACTCCGGTACGAGGTCGGGGCGGACCGCCTTGCGGGCGAGCCCCGTCAGCGACTCCAGGACCCGGTCGCCGATCCGGTCCGCGGCGGCGACCGCCAGCCGTGCGGAGGCCTCCACGGCGCGGAAGTCCTTCGCTGCCAGGGCGGCGAGCCGCTCCTCGCGGGGCGAGTGCCGTTCGTGCCGGAAGCCCTTCATCAGCGCCCCCGTGTCGATCCCGACCGGACAGGCCAAGGCGCAGGTCGAGTCGCCGGCGCAGGTGTCCACGGCGTCGTAGCCGTACGACTCCAGGAGCCGTGCCTCGACGGGGGATCCGTCCGGCTGTCGCATCATCTCCCGGCGCAGCGCGATCCGCTGGCGCGGAGTGGTCGTCAGGTCCCGGCTGGGGCAGGTGGGTTCGCAGAAGCCGCACTCGATGCACGGATCGGCGATCCGTTCCACGGTCGGAATGGTCTTCAGGCCGCGCAGATGGGCGTGCGGATCGCGGTCCAGGACGATGCGCGGGGCGAGCACCCCGTCGGGGTCGACGGCCTCCTTGACCCTCCACATCAGATCGGTCGCCTTCGTCCCCCATTCCAGTTCCAGGAAGGGGGCGATGTTGCGGCCGGTGGCGTGCTCGGCCTTCAGGGAACCGTCGAAGCGCTCCACGGTCAGCTTGCAGAACTCGTCCATGAAGGCCGCGTACCGCTCGACGTCGGAGGGGTCGGCCGCGTCGAAGGCGAGCAGGAAGTGGAGGTTGCCGTGGGCCGCGTGACCGGCCACGGCCGCGTCGAAGCCGTGCCGGGCCTGGAGGTCGAGGAGTGCGCCGCAGGCCTCTGCGAGCCGGTCCGGCGGCACCGCGAAGTCCTCGGTGATCAGGGTCGTGCCGGACGGGCGGGAGCCGCCGACCGCCGTCACGAAGGCCTTGCGGGCCTTCCAGTAGCCGGAGATCCGCTTCGGGTCCCGGGTGAACGCGTTCTCCGCGGAGGGCACCGGGACCACCACGTCGAGCCCGTCGAGGACGCGCCGCGCGGTCCGCTCGTACGCCTCCAGGGCCGCCGTGTCCGGGGCCCGGAACTCGACCAGGAGCGCCGCGGCCCCCTTCGGCAACCCCGCCCAGTCCGCGGGCACTCCCGGCACGCTCACCGAGGCACGCAGCGTGTTGCCGTCCATCAGCTCGACGGCCAGCGCCCCGGCGTCGTTGAAGAGCGGCACGGCCGCGGCGGCTGCCGTCAGCGAGGGGAAGAAGAGCAGGGCCGTGGACACCTCGCGGTCCAGCGGCAAGGTCTCGAAGACGACCTCGGAGATGAAGCCGAGGGTGCCTTCGGAGCCCACCATGAGGCCCCGCAGGATCCGGACCGGAGTGTCACCGTCCAGGAAGGCGTCGAGCCGGTAGCCGTTGGTGTTCTTGATGGTGTGCTTGGCGCGGATCCGGGCGGTGAGCTCGGCGTCCGCCTCGATCTCGGCCTTGAGCGCGAGGAGCTCCGCGCAGAGCTTCGGCTCGGCGCGCGACAGCTCCGCGTCGGCTTCCGGGTCCGCGGTGTCCACCACGGTGCCGCTCGGGAGCACGAAGGTGAGGGAGGCGACGGTCCGGTACGAGTTCCGGGTGGTGCCGGCCGTCATGCCCGAGGCGTTGTTGGCGACGACTCCGCCGATCGTGCAGGCGACCGCACTGGCCGGGTCGGGGCCCAGGACCCGCCCGTGCGGGGCGAGCGCCGCGTTCGCCCGCAGCACCGTGGTGCCGGGACGGATGCGGGCCCGGGCGCCGCCGTCCAGGAGCTCGATGCCAGCCCAGTGCCGGCGCACGTCCACCAGGACGTCCTCGCCCTGCGCCTGTCCGTTGAGGCTGGTTCCGGCGGCCCGGAAGACCACCTCGCGGCCCTTTCCGTGGGCGTAGGACAAGACCGCGGAGACGTCGTCGAGGTCTTCGGCGACCACGACGACCTGCGGCACGAACCGATAGGGGCTCGCGTCCGAGGCGTACCGGACCAGGTCGGAGACCTTCGACAGGACCTTGTCGGGGCCGAGGAGCTCGGTGAGCTCCTCGCGCAGCCGCCGCGGGGTGCCCCGGGCATGGAGCTCCGGCACCCGGTCCGGTGCGGGCGTCCGCTTCGTTCCCGGACGCAGGGCTTGCGGGTTCGGTTCGAGCAGCGGCATCCCAGGGCTCTCCTTCGGCGCGTCCCCCGCGCCCGACGGGTCAGCAGCCGCGCTCCGGACCGGGGTCGACCAGGGCGGACAGCAGACCTTCGAGCACCCCGCGCTGTTCGACGGTCAATGGAGCAAGGATGTCCTCTGCGGCGGCCCGGCGCGCGCTGCGCAGCTCCCGCAGCGTGGCGCGTCCCGCGTCGGTGAGTTCGATCCGCACCACCCGGCGGTTGTTCGGGTCCGGCACCCGGCGCACCCGGTCGCCCGCTTCCAGTCCGTCGACCAGACTGGTGACGGCCCTCGGGACGACTTCGAGACGGGCCGCCAGGTCGGCCATCCGGGGCGGCTCGCCGAAGTGGGCGACCAGGCGCAGGAGCCTGGACTGCGCGGGAGTGATGCCCACCGGCTCCAGATGGCGCTTCTGGATGCGGTGCAGACGCCGGGTGAGCCGCAGCAACTGCTCGGCGAGGAGTCCGTCGGCATCGGTCCCGCCCGGAGGGTCGGAGGGCCCCGGACGGTCGGTGGTGCTCATGCGGTCGGAGGCGTCCGAGCGGTCGGCGGTGCTCATGCGGGAACAATATCAGGACGAGGTTCATTGTGAACATAGGTAACAGTGAGCTATGCTCCGATGGACCGTCCATCCTCGAAGGAGCCCATGCGCCCCCACGACCAGTCCGACTGGACGCCTCCGCACCGTGAAGCCGGCCAGCCCAAGGAGCCCGCTCAGGTGCGGAGGATCCTTCGGCTCTTCCGCCCCTACCGCGCGCGCCTCGCGCTCGTCGGCCTTCTGGTCGGCGCCGCCTCGCTCGTCTCGGTCGCCTCGCCGTTCCTCCTCAAGGAGATCCTCGACACCGCGATCCCCCAAGGCCGCACTGGGCTGCTCAGCCTGCTTGCCCTCGGCATGATCGTCACCGCCGTCTTGACCGGCGTCTTCGGCGTGCTCCAGACGCTCATCTCGACCACCGTCGGCCAGCGGGTCATGCATGACCTGCGCACCGGGGTCTACGAGCAGCTCCAGCGGATGCCGCTCGCCTTCTTCACGCGCACGCGCACCGGTGAGGTGCAGTCCCGCATCGCCAACGACATCGGCGGCATGCAGGCGACCGTGACCTCCACGGCGACCTCGCTCGTGTCCAACCTGACCGCCGTCGTCGCGACCGTGGTCGCCATGCTCGCCCTGGACTGGCGCCTCACCCTGGTCTCCTTGCTCCTGCTGCCGGTCTTCGTGTGGATCAGTCGGCGCGTCGGTCGGGAGCGCAAGAAGATCACCACCCGGCGACAGAAGCAGATGGCCGCCATGGCGGCGACCGTCACCGAGTCCCTGTCGGTCAGCGGCATCCTGCTCGGCCGCACGATGGGCCGCGCGGACTCGTTGACCAGGTCCTTCGCCGAGGAGTCCGAGCGCCTCGTC
This sequence comes from Streptomyces sp. NPDC058877, assembly GCF_042742855.1. Taxonomy (NCBI): domain Bacteria; kingdom Bacillati; phylum Actinomycetota; class Actinomycetes; order Kitasatosporales; family Streptomycetaceae; genus Streptomyces; species Streptomyces sp. NPDC058877. The sequence continues at coordinate 36,312 of NZ_JBHYMF010000061.1, forward strand.
GACCTGGAAGTGCGCGCCTCGATGGCCGGCCGTTGGCGGATGTCCACCATCGGCATCGTGATGGCCGCGATGCCGGCCCTGATCTACTGGGCCGCCGGCATCGCCCTGGGGGCGGGTGGTCCGGCGATCTCGCTCGGCACGCTCGTCGCCTTCGTCTCGCTGCAGCAGGGGCTCTTCCGGCCCGCTGTGAGCCTGCTCTCCACCGGTGTGCAGGTGCAGACGTCGCTCGCCCTCTTCCAGCGCATCTTCGAGTACCTCGACCTGCCCGTCGACATCACCGAGCCCGACGAGCCGGTCCGGCTCGCGAAGGTCCGCGGGGAGGTCGCCTTCGAGAAGGTGGAGTTCCGTTACGACCCCGAGGGGGAGGGGCGTCCCACCCTCGACGGCATTGACCTCACCGTTCCCGCCGGGGGCAGTCTGGCCGTCGTCGGCCCCACCGGATCCGGCAAGTCCACGCTCAGCTATCTGGTGCCCCGGTTGTACGACGTCACCGGAGGTCGTGTCACCCTCGACGGGGTCGACGTGCGGGACCTGGACTTCGACGGCCTCGCCCGCGCCGTGGGCGTCGTCTCCCAGGAGACCTACCTCTTCCACGCATCCGTCGCCGACAACCTCCGCTTCGCCAAGCCGGACGCGACGGACGAGGAGATCGAGGCCGCCGCTCGCGCCGCCCAGATCCATGAGCACATCGCCTCGCTCCCCGAGGGGTACGACACCCTCGTCGGCGAGCGCGGCTACCGCTTCTCGGGCGGCGAGAAGCAGCGCCTCGCCCTTGCCCGGACCATTCTGCGCGACCCGCCGGTGCTGATCCTCGACGAGGCGACCAGCGCCCTCGACACACGGACCGAGCACGCCGTGCAGCAGGCCATCGACGCGCTGTCCGCCGGGCGCACCACCATCACCATCGCGCACCGCCTGTCCACCATCCGCGATGCCGACCAGATCGTCGTGCTGGAGGCGGGGCGGGTCGTGGAGCGCGGCACCCACGAGGAGTTGCTCGCCCGGGGCGGGCGGTACGCGGACCTGGTCCGCCGGGACGCCCACGACAGCACGGCGACCTCCACAGGAGAACAGGCGAACGTGGGATCGGTTGTTCCCCAGAACGTGTGATCGCATCGGGAATCGTTGCCCAACTCTCCGGGGGCGCCAGAAGATTGCTCTGTGCGATCGACGTGCTGCAGAACGTCATCGCGCAGTCCCACTGATGCACCTGTACGAGGAGAAGCACCACCATGAACGTCATCACCAACCTGCTCGCCGGCGTCCTCCACTTCCTGGGATGGCTCGTCTGACGATCGCAGTGCCCGGCG